>NZ_JBGOSN010000079.1:0-10362 GCF_046335115.1 Paracoccus sp. P2
ACCGCAAAACCGCGATGCAAATGGCGCGGGGTAGAGCAGCCCGGTAGCTCGTCAGGCTCATAACCTGAAGGTCGTAGGTTCAAATCCTACCCCCGCAACCAAAATTACTGATAGATATCAGCGCATTAGGCCTCCTTCGGGAGGTCTTTTGCATTTGGGCTTCCCGAGCTCCGGAAGCATATCGGAAGCAATCGCGCGGAAACCACAGCGGGAAATCGGCGGAGTCACATTGACGTGATCAATGGCTTGTCGTCGCTCTGTACGTAACCGGAGCGCGGGTTTCTAGGCGATCTTGCGGCCCTCCTTACGGATTTCCGGATCTTGGGCGGGCGCTCATGCCGTATCGCCGCCGAGACAAACTCGATCAGGAAGCAGGCCTGGCGCTAAGAGAATGGATGATTCTCCATTGCCCGCTGTTGCAACAGTGTCATCAAAGCTTTCCCGGAAGAGTCTTCAGAGCCAATAATATCCCTTACCAGATTCTAGAGCTTCGCGTTCAGCCTGTTGAGCGTGGCGGGGCTCGCTTGGTGTTTCCTGCAGAGTTCGAAGGTCGGCGGATTAGCCTTGTTCCCTTTGATCATCCCGATGATCTGGACTTTGGCGAAGCCGGCTTCTCAAGTCAGTTGCTCCCTCTCATAGTGAACCGCGCCGGGTTTGCCGGAGGCTCCAACTCCTGAGTAGGATGGAGCATCATGAGCAAGACGACGAACAAGTTTTCCCCTGAAGTGCGCGAGCGCGCGGTGCGGCTGGTTCTCGACAACGAGGGTCAACACGCGTCGCGCTGGCAGGCGGTCATGTCGATTGCGGCGAAGATCGGCTGCACCCCGCAGACGCTGAACGACTGGGTCAAGAAGGCCGAAGTCGACAGCGGCAAGCGCGCCGGCATCCCGACCGAGATGGCCGAGAAGATGAAGGCCCTTGAACGGGAGAATCGCGAACTGCGCCAGGCGAACGAGATTCTCCGCAAGGCGTCGGCGTATTTTGCGATGGCGGATACTCGACCGCCGACCGAAGTGATGGTGGGTTTCATCGACGCGCATCGGGATGCGCACGGGGTCGAGCCGATCTGCGACGTTCTGCCGATCGCCCCTGCCACCTATTATGACCATCTGGCCAAACGTGCCGACCCGGCGCGGTTGTCGGATCGTGCCAAACGGGACGAGGCGCTGCGCCCCGAGATACGGCGTGTTTTCGAGGACAACTGGAGCGTCTACGGCCTGCGCAAGGTCTGGCACCAGCTGCGCCGCGAGGGCTTCGATATCGCTCGCTGCACGGTGGCACGGCTGATGAAGGACATGGGCATTCAAGGCATTATCCGGGGCAAGCCGCACAAGACGACGATCCCTGACAAGAAGCAGCCATGCCCGCTGGACAAGGTGAACCGCCAGTTCCGCGTGCCTGCGCCGAACATGCTGTGGGTCAGCGATTTCACCTATGTTGCCACCTGGAAGGGGTTTGTTTATGTCGCTTTCGTCATCGACGCTTATGCCCGCAAGATTGTCGGCTGGCGGGTCAGCACCTCGGCGTATGCCGGGTTCGTCCTTGATGCCCTCGAACAGGCGGTCCATGACCGCCGCCCGGTCAAGGGCATGGGGCTGGTTCACCACAGCGACCGCGGCAGCCAGTATCTGTCGATCAAATACACTGAACGGCTGGCCGAGGCGGGCATCGAGCCTTCGGTTGGCAGCGTCGGTGACAGCTACGACAACGCGCTGGCCGAGACGATCAACGGGCTCTTCAAGGCCGAGGTCATCCACCGTCGGGGGCCCTGGCGCAGCTTCGAGGCCGTGGAATACGCAACCCTCGAAAGGGTGGACTGGTTCAACAACCGCCGCCTGCTCGAGCCGATCGGGAACATCCCGCCCGCCGAAGCCGAGGCAAACTTCTACGCGGCTCTGGAAACTGAAGCCATGGCCGCGTAACTAAACCAAATCAGCCTCCGGCAAACCCGGCGCGGTTCATATAGATCGTAGCTCCTTGCCTGAGTGCAGCATAGGCTTAGCATACTATCAGGCTTGACATGCAGGATGGAAAGATGCGCAAGGAGGGGAAGAGGATTGCAAATGCCACGGGCGATGGACGCAAAGGACGACAGGGCGGGTGCTGCGCTGACGGATGCGGCCTGGTCCGATGTGCTGATTGCGGTGGATCGCACCTATGTCGAGCTGATCGAACATCAGGAGCGGCTAGAGGCCCAGAACCGCGAGCTTGAGGCGCTGCGTCAGTTCCTGTCCTCGGTCATCACCTCGGTTTCCGATGTGCTGATCGTGCTGGATCGCGACGGGCGGGTGGATGAGGTCAACGCCTCGACCTGTGTCTGCACCGGGCTGCCCGCCGCGGCCCTGGTCGGTCGGGGCGTGGCGGATCTGGTGCGCGAAGAGGATCGCGCGGGTCTTTCGGCCCTGATTGCGGAGATTGCGCGCACGCGGGCGTCGGGGCGGATGGAGCTTTCGCTTGTGACCTCGCGCGAGCCGGCCCCGGTCGAGGCGGTCCTGTCGCCGCGCCTCGATGATCGCGGCCGGATCGAGGGGCTGGTGCTGACGGGGCGTCCGGTGGGGGAATTGCGCCGCGCCTATGCCCAGCTTGAACGCAGCCATGCCGAGATGAAGGCCGCTCAGGCGCAGCTGGTCCATGGCGAGAAGCTGGCCTCATTGGGGCGTTTGCTGGCCGGGGTGGCGCATGAGCTGAACAATCCGATCAGCTTTGTCTATGCCAATGCCCATGCGCTGGAACGCTATGCCGCCAAGTTCGAGACCTATTTCGAACGGGTTCAGGCCGGGGCCGACAGGGGCGAACTGGTCCGCCTGCGGGAGGAATTGCGGCTGGACCGCGATTTGCGCAACCTGCGCGAGGCGGTGCAGGGCGCGCGTGAGGGGGCCGAAAGGGTGCGCGATATCGTTGAGGATCTGCGCCGTCTGTCCTCGGACGGGGGCGGAGAGATGGCAGTCTTCGATCTGGTTGAGACCGCCCGCACCGCCGCCTTCTGGATCATGCGCGGGGCCGGCCACAGCACCGTGCCCGAGATCAATGCCGAAGGGCCGGTGATGGTTCTGGGGCATACGGGCCATATTCAGCAGGTGGTGATGAATCTGGTGCAGAACGCGCTGGATGCGGTTTCGGAAACGGCGGCCCCGCAGATCGCCTTGCGGATCATGCGCGAGGAAGGCCGTGGCGTGCTGGACATCCACGACAACGGGCCGGGCATCGACGAGGCAACGGCCGCGATGATCTTTGATCCGTTCTTCACCACGAAACCCGTGGGAAAAGGCACCGGACTTGGCCTGTCGATCAGCCTCAAGATCGCCGAGGATCATGGCGGCAGGCTGAGTTACAGCCCCGCCTCCGGTGGTGGCGCGCTGTTTCGGCTGGAGCTGCCGCTGGCAGGAGAGGACGCATGAACATTCTGTGGCTGCAAAGCGCCGGTTGCGGTGGCTGCACCATGTCGCTGCTGTGTGCCGAGGGGCCGAATGTCTTTGACCTGCTTGCCGGGGCGGGGCTGACCTTTCTGTGGCATCCGGCGCTGAGCCTTGAAAGCGGCGCCGAGGTGCGCGGAATTCTGGCCAGCCTTGTTTCGGGCGAGGTGCCACTGGATATTCTCTGCGTCGAGGGCGCGATCGCGCGCGGGCCGCGTGGTACCGGACGCTATCAGATCCTGTCGGGCACCGGGCGTCCGTTGCTGGACTGGTTGCGGGACCTGGCGCCGCTGGCGGCCCATGTGGTGGCGGTGGGCACCTGTGCGACCTATGGCGGCGTGACCACGGCAGGGGGCAACCCCTCGGATGCGGTGGGGGTGCAATATGACGGCGCCCATCCCGGCGGCGCCCTGCCGGCCACGTTCCGCGCCCGTGCCGGTCTGCCGGTCATCAACATCGCCGGCTGCCCGACCCATCCCGATTGGGTGACCGAGACGCTTTTGATGCTGGCGGCGGGCAGGCTGGGGGCCTCGGATCTGGATGCGCTTGGCCGGCCCCGATTCTATGCCGATCATCTGGTCCATCATGCCTGCCCGAAGAACGAGTTCTACGAATACAAGGCCAGCGCGCGCGCATTGTCGGAAATGGGCTGCATGATGGAGCATCTGGGCTGTATCGGCACACAGGCGGTGGGCGATTGCAATATCCGGCCCTGGAATGGTCAGGGCAGTTGCACGCGCGGCGGATATCCCTGCATCAACTGCACCGCGCCGGAATTTGAAGAGCCGCGCCACCTGTTCACCGCCACGCCGAAGATCGCCGGCATTCCGGTTGGCCTGCCGACCGATATGCCCAAGGCTTGGTTCATGGCGCTGGCCTCGCTGTCCAAGGCCGCCACGCCCGAACGGATCGCGAAGAATGCCGTGGCTGATCGTATCGTCACCCCGCCGACGCTGAGAAAACCCCGATGAGCGGGGCAGGGGGCGAAACGGGGTTGGGGCAGTTGATCGTCGGTCCGTTCAACCGGGTCGAGGGCGATCTGGAGATCCGGCTGGACATCGCAGAGGGGCGGGTCAGCGCGGCGCGGATCAACTCGCCGCTTTATCGCGGGTTCGAGCGTATGCTGCCCGGCAAGGATCCGCGCGACGCGCTGACCATCGTGCCGCGGATTTGCGGTATCTGCTCGATCAGCCAGTCGGCGGCGGCGGCGCGGGCTCTGGCCATGGCAGTGGGCGAGGTCCCCGAACCGCAAGGAGAGCGGATGGCTGCGCTGATCCACGCGGTCGAGAATGTCTCGGACCATCTGACGCATTTCAACCTGTTCTTCATGCCTGATTTCACCAGACCCCAATATCAGGCGCGGGGCTGGTATGATCGGGCGGTGGCCCGGTTCACGGCGATGGAGGGATCGGCCCTGAAACGCGCGGTCGAGGCGCGGGCCGGGTTGATGCATGTTCTTGGGCTGATGGCCGGGAAATGGCCGCATACCCTGGCGATCCAGCCCGGTGGTGTCACGCGCGCCCCGTCCGAACGCGACCGGCTGCGTATTCTGGCCAGCCTGACGGCCTTTCGCCGCTATCTGGAAGATACGGTCTTCGGGGCAGCGGTCGAGGATTTCGCGGCCCTTTCCTCGGTCCCGGCGCTGATGGGATGGCAAGGGGGCGATGCCGGCCTGTTCCTGCGCATCGCCGCCGATCTGGATCTGGCGGATCTGGGGCGCGGCTCGGGGCGCTATCTGTCCTTTGGCGCCTATCCGCTGGAGGGCGGCCACGGTTTTGCCCCCGGCATCTGGGATGGCGGGGCGCAGCCTCTCGACATCGCGGCGATCAGCGAGGATTTATCGCATAGCTGGATGCTGGGGCCTGCGGCGCATCCGGCCCAGGGTGTGACCGATCCCGACGAGGATATGCGTGACACCGCCTATAGCTGGTGCAAGGCCCCCAGACTGGCCGGACGCACCATGGAAACCGGCGCGCTGGCCCGGCAGGTGATCGACGGTCATCCGCTGGCGCTGGATCTGGTCCGCGATGGTAACGGCGGCGGCGGGGTGCTGGCGCGGGTGGCGGGGCGTCTGCTGGAACTGGCGCGCAGTCAGGTTCTGATGGAGGATCTGGCGCGCGGGATCGTGCCCGAGGCCCGCTTCATGGCCGGCCCCCTGAAAATCAGCGACGGGATCGGCGAAGGGCTGGTCGAGGCCGCGCGCGGTGCGCTTGGCCATTGGCTGAGGATCGAGGGCGGGCGGATCGCCTCGTATCAGATCGTCGCTCCGACCACCTGGAACTTCAGTCCGCGCGATGCCGGTGGCGTGCCCGGCCCGGTCGAGGCAGCGCTTGAGGGGCTTGTGGTCCAGCCGGGCGAGACGACCCCGCTCAGCGTGCAGCATGTGGTGCGCAGCTTTGACCCGTGCATGGTGTGCACCGTGCATTGAGGAAGGAGTGCCTGCCGGATATGACTTTGCCGACCATGGAACAAGGCTTCGCCATCCGGGTGCGCGGGCAGGTGCAGGGGGTCGGCTTCCGGCCCTTTGTCTGGCGGCTGGCGCGGGCGGCGGGGTTGCGCGGCGACGTTCTGAACGATGCCGAAGGGGTTCTGATCCGTCTGGTCGCGCAGGATTGCGGCGATTTCATCGCGGCCTTGCGCGCGGATAGGCCGCCTCTGGCCAGAATCGACGCGATCGAGGCCGTGCCACAGGTTTTTGCCGCGATGCCCGAGGGGTTTTCCATCGCGGCCAGCGCGGGCACAGGCGCCGAAACGCGGGTCACGCCCGATGCCGCGACCTGCCCGGAATGCCGGGCCGAGATCTTTGCGCCCGGCAGGCGGCAGGGCTATGCCTTTACCAACTGCACCCATTGCGGGCCGCGCTATACGATCCTGCGCGAACTGCCCTATGACCGGGCGCGAACCACGATGGCGGGCTTTGGTCTTTGCCCCGATTGTGCCGCCGAATATGCCGATCCCGCCGACCGCCGCTTTCACGCGCAACCCATCGCCTGCCCGGCCTGCGGCCCAAACCTGTGGTATGAGGCCGGGGGAAAAGAGGTCGCGGGCGATCCGGTCGCATTGGCGGTGGCGGCGCTGAAGGCGGGGCAGGTCGTCGCGGTCAAGGGGCTGGGCGGTTTTCACCTTGCCTGCGATGCGGCCAATGCCAGGGCCGTGGCGCTGTTGCGGGCGCGCAAAAGGCGGCCGTCGAAGCCCTTTGCCCTGATGGGGACCGAGGCGATGATCCGCGCCCATGCGACGCCGTCCGAGGCTTGCTGGCGATTGTTGCGCGACCCGGCGGCGCCGGTGGTGCTGGTGCCCGCCCGGGGCACATTGCCCGAGGATGTGGCGCCGGGGATGCGCGCGCTTGGCGTCATGCTGCCCTATACGCCCCTGCATCACCTGCTGATTGCCGCTTTCGGGGGGATGCTGGTGATGACCTCGGGCAATCTTTCGGGCGCCCCGCAGGTCATCGGAAATGACGAGGCGCGCAAGGCGCTGGCGCGCTTTGCCGACGGTTTCCTGATGCACAACCGCGAGATTGCGCGGCGGCTGGATGACGGGGTCGAGCGCGCCGAGCCGCCGATGGTGATCCGCCGCGCCCGTGGGCGGGTGCCGGGCACGCTGCCCCTGCCGCCGGGGTTTGACGCAGCGCCGCGGGTGCTGGCCTTTGGTGGTCAGATGAAGGCGGCGATCTGCCTGACCAAGAACGGTCAGGCGATGGTGTCGCAGCATCTGGGCGATCTGGACGATGCCGAGACCGCGCTGGAATACGACCGCACGCTGCGCGATCTGGCGGCCCTGTTCGACCATGCCCCCGAACTGGCTGCCTGCGACCCGCATCCGGGCTATCGCGCGACGGTCACCGCCGAAGGCGCAGGTCAGCCGCTGATGCGGGTCTGGCATCATCATGCGCATCTGGCCTCGTGCCTTGGCGATAATCTGTGGCCGCTGGACGGGGGCAGGGTGGCCGGAATCGTGATGGACGGGCTTGGCCTTGGACCGGATGGCACGATCTGGGGCGGAGAGCTGTTGCTGGGCGATTACACCGGGTTCGAGCGCCTCGCCCATCTGGCCCCCGCCCCCCTGCCGGGCGGCGACCGCGCCAGCCGAGAGCCCTGGCGCAATGCGCTGGCCCGTCTGGATCAGGCGGGGCTTTCCGCCGTGGCGGACCGGCTGTTCCCCGACGCGCCCCGCGCCCTTCTGCGGCAGGCGGTCGGTGCGGGGGTGAATGCGCCGCGATCATCCTCGGCCGGGCGGCTGTTCGATGCCTTTGCGGCGCTGGCGGGCTTTGCCGGGGCGCAGAGTTACGAGGGCGAGGCCGCGATGCGGCTGGAGGCCATGGCGCGCCCTGCTGCGCCCTATCCCTTTGACTGCCGGGATGGGGGGGTGATTGACCCCGCGCCGATGTTTCGCGCCGCCGCCACCGATCTGGCGGCAGGGCGCGATCCGGGCGAAATGGCGGGGGCCTTTCATGCCGGGCTGGCGCGTGCCTTCTGCGCGCCGGCCCGCGCGCTGGTCCAGGGCGGCCGGGCGCGGGCGGTGGCCCTGTCGGGCGGCGTGCTTCAGAATGCTTTCTTTTTGCGCGAATGTCTGGCGGCGCTGGATGGTCTGCCGGTCTTGCTGCATCGCCAGATACCGGCCAATGACGGAGGGCTTGCTTTCGGTCAGGCTCTGGTTGCTGCGGCGCAGCATATGGCTGCAGCGAAAAGCTTGTAACCGTCAGGCGCGTCCTCTGGCTGGATGCTGGCCATCCGGCCAATGTTGAAAATATCTCAGTGCATTGAAAATGTTTAAGAAAATGTAATTCTTCATCTGCGACATTCTGTCATTGCCCTGGGCCCTCCTGCCTTGGCATGCCTTGAAAGACCACGCGAAGGTCCGCGCTGCCGGGCCGCCAGGCTGAGAGGAGGAGGACGTCTTGTCGCAAATCGAGACTTTCTACGATGTCATGCGCCGGCAGGGGATCACCCGCCGCAGTTTCATGAAATATTGCTCGCTGACCGCGGCGGCGCTTGGCCTCGGCCCGGCCTTCGTGCCCAAAATCGCCCATGCGATGGAAACCAAGCCCCGCACGCCGGTGATCTGGGTGCATGGTCTGGAATGCACCTGCTGTTCGGAAAGCTTCATCCGCTCGGCCCATCCTCTGGCCAAGGATGTCGTGCTGTCGATGATCAGCCTTGATTACGATGATACGCTGATGGCCGCCGCCGGCCATGCCGCCGAGGCCGCCTTCGAGGACACCATCCAGAAATACAAGGGCCAGTATATCCTTGCCGTCGAGGGTAACCCGCCGCTGAACGAAGACGGGATGTATTGCATCACCGGCGGCAAGCCCTTCGTCGAAAAGCTGCGCCATGCGGCCAGGGACGCCAAGGCGATCATTTCATGGGGGGCCTGCGCGTCCTATGGCTGCGTTCAGGCCGCCGCGCCGAATCCGACGCGGGCGACGCCGGTCCACAAGGTCATTCTGGACAAACCGATCATCAAGGTGCCGGGCTGCCCGCCCATCGCCGAGGTGATGACCGGCGTCATCACCTATATGCTGACCTTCGACCGCATGCCCGAGCTTGACCGCCAGGGCCGGCCAAAGATGTTCTACAGCCAGCGCATCCACGATAAATGCTATCGCCGCCCGCATTTCGATGCCGGCCAGTTCGTCGAGCATTGGGACGATGAAAACGCCAAGAAGGGCTATTGCCTTTACAAGATGGGGTGCAAGGGCCCGACCACCTATAACGCCTGCTCGACCGTGCGCTGGAACGAGGGTGTCTCGTTCCCGATCCAGTCGGGCCATGGCTGCATCGGCTGCTCGGAAGACGGGTTCTGGGATCAGGGTTCGTTCTATGACCGGCTGACCAATATCAAGGCTTTCGGGGTCGAGGCCAATGCCGACAAGCTGGGCGGCGTTGCGGCGGGTGCGGTCGGTGGGGCCGTTGCGGTCCATGCCGCGATTTCGGCGCTGAAACGGGCGCAGAAAAAGACCCAGGACAAGGTGGAGGCCTAGACCATGACGATCAACACGCCGAATGGCTTTACCCTCGACAATTCCGGGCGCCGGATCGTGGTGGATCCGGTCACCCGGATCGAAGGGCACATGCGCTGCGAGGTCAACGTGGATGATCAGGGGGTTATCCGCAATGCGGTCTCGACCGGCACGATGTGGCGCGGACTGGAGGTGATCCTGAAAGGGCGCGATCCGCGTGACGCCTGGGCCTTTGTCGAACGGATCTGCGGCGTCTGCACCGGCACCCATGCGCTGACCTCGGTGCGTGCGGTCGAGGATGCGCTTGGGATCATGATCCCCGACAATGCCAATTCGATCCGCAACATGATGCAGCTGGCGCTGGAGATCCACGATCATGTCGTGCATTTCTATCACCTGCATGCGCTGGACTGGGTGAACCCGGTCAATGCCCTGCGCGCCGACCCCAAGGCGACCAGCGAATTGCAGCAGATGGTCTCGCCCTCGCATCCGATGTCATCGCCGGGCTATTTCCGCGATGTGCAGAACCGGCTGAAGAAATTCGTCGAATCCGGGCAGCTGGGGCTGTTCAAGAACGGCTATTGGGACAATCCGGCCTATCTTCTGCCGCCTGAAGCCGATCTGATGGCGACGACGCATTATCTGGAAGCACTTGATCTGCAAAAGGAAATCGTCAAGGTCCACACGATCTTTGGCGGCAAGAACCCGCATCCGAACTGGCTGGTGGGCGGGGTGCCCTGTCCGATCAATATCGACGGCACCGGATCGGTCGGCGCGATCAATATGGAGCGGCTGAACCTCGTTTCCTCGATCATCGACCTGTGCGACCAGTTCAACAAGAACGTCTATATTCCCGATGTGATCGCCATTGGCGGCTTTTACTGTCAACGGCGGTGCAATATCCGGCCACGCGGCGGAGTAAAATCCGGCCACGCGGCGGTGACCGGCGCCATGGCGCGCGCGCTTACCAGATAGCTGGCGCGT
>NZ_JBGOSN010000080.1:0-10322 GCF_046335115.1 Paracoccus sp. P2
CGTTACACGGCTCTCGGCACGCCCACGACAATGGCCGCAGGATAAGTCTGTCCAAGGAAAGGGGAACTATACCCAAAGCACCTTTTGCGCAACAAAGCCGGTATACGCTATAGGTGCGTCCGAAGATGGGGGCAGAAGATAATGTCCCACCATTCTCATGGTCGGGTTCCAGTCGAAAATTCTCAGATCAATCGGTTTTCGAGCGATTCCGGGAATTTTTGTCTGGCCAAGTGGAAAATAGCCAGGTTTGGCTCCATTGATTGAGGCATCGGACAAATGCGATGCAAGAATGTTTTGCTTTATCCGGCGCGAAGGCGCATACAGGGGGCGCTACGTTGCTTCTCTCTGCATCCTGTCTCCTTTCGGCTTCAGTCTGCTTTTGAACTGACCGGGCCGGGTTGCTGCATTCCGCGAGCGACAAATCCACAAGGAGATATCACGATGGCCAATGGCACCGTGAAATGGTTCAACGCCGCCAAGGGCTTCGGCTTCATCGCGCCCGAGCATGGCGGCAAGGACGTGTTTCTGCACATTTCGGCCCTCGAGCGGGCCGGGCTTAACAGCGTTGCGGATGGTCAGGCCGTGACCTTCGAAATCGAGTCGGGCCGCGATGGTCGCGAATCGGCCAGCAGGCTGGCGCTCGCCTGATCCTGTCGAACAGCCTGGCCATCTGGCCGGGCTGAACCCCTTCGGGAGACCCGTATGTTGGCCAAGGCGAGAAACCTTTTCCGCGACCCTGCGCCCCTGACGGCGATGGATCGCACCACTTCCGAGGCGAAGCTCATCGTCGATGAACAGGCCCGCAAGAGGAGCGAGCTGACGGCATCCCTCAAGGCTGCACGGTTGGCGAAAGAGGCGGCAGACGCCGCCACCGGCGTGCCTGCGAAAAACGCAAGAAATAGCGGATGCGCGGGGGCACCTGCTTTCTTCGCTGTAACGCCGACTCTCCCTACCGCCGAAACGCTGCGCGAAGATGTCTCGATCCATTTCCCATGATTCCGATTGGACGGGATGCAGGGGATATTCATCTTTTTTAGGCCAGCGCTAGCCGGCTTGACGGCGGACAGTCTCCCGCGCTTTTCCTGTGCCTTTTATCAGCCAGACAGGGGCTTTCCCGGCGCACGAAAGAGGCCGCACTCGCGGTGCTTTCACCCCCTTGAACCGCCATTTCCTCGCCCTAAATCGTGGATCGCCGGAAGCCTTGAACGGGTCCGGCATGCCGGGGCGGATGCAACGGCACCGCACGGCGAAAGACTTGTATCCATGTTGCTCAACGGAGGATGTGGCTATGAGAACCACTTTCGACTTTTCCCCTCTCTACCGGTCGAGCATCGGTTTCGACCGGATGCTGAACGCGCTGGAAGCGGCAAGCCGGGTCGGGACGATCGACAACTGGCCGCCCTATGACATCGCCAAGACCGGCGGGGACGACTATCGCATCACCATGGCGGTGGCGGGCTTCTCGCCCGACGAGCTGGCCATCACGCAGGAACGGACCGTTCTGACAGTGACCGGCCGCAAGGCTGGCGAGGACAAGGGCGAGTATCTGCATCGCGGCATTGCCGAGCGGAGCTTCCGCCGGCGCTTCCAGCTCGCCGATCATGTGAAGGTGACCGGCGCCGAACTGCTGAACGGGCTGCTGACGATCGACCTGCGGCACGAGATCCCCGAAGAGATGAAGCCGCGCCGGATCGAGATCGCGCCGGCCCAGACCCTGCCCAAATCCCAGCCGCAGCAGGTCGAGACCGGCAAGCAGGCCGCCTGAGGCCCTGTCACCGCACGATCCCCGCCGGCCGCCGGGCAGCGCCCGGCGTCTCCGGCAACCTGTTGCCATGAAGGAGGAAAACCATGAATGTCCGAGATCTGATCCCCTGGAACCGCAATGGCGGCAACCAGCTTCCCACCGCCTTCCGCGACGGCGACCGCGATCCCTTCCTGTCGCTGCATCGCGAGGTGAACCGGCTGTTCGACGACGTCTTCCGCGGCTTCGGCCTGCCCGCGGTCGGCACGGTCCCTGCCTTTGGCGGCGGCTGGCCGAGCGTCGAGATCTCCGACAACGAGAAGGAGATCAGGGTGACGGCCGAGGTGCCGGGCCTTGACGAGAAGGACATCGAAGTCCTGCTGGATGACGGCGTGCTGACGCTGAAGGGCGAGAAACGCTCGGAGGTCGAGGATAAGGACCGGCAATTCTCGGAACGCTTTTACGGCCGTTTCGAGCGCCGTATCCCGCTGGGCGCCGAGATCCGCGAGGACGAGGTCGATGCGCATTTCAGGAACGGCGTGCTGACCGTGACCCTGCCCAAGACGGAAAAGGCGCAGTCGCAGGTCAAGCGCATCGCCATCAAGGGCTGAGCCATCGCGGCGGCGACAACCGCCGCCGCATCCAGCCTTCCCCCGCAGGGGAAGGTCCATTGACGGGATCACCAAGCAACCGACAAGGAGGAGTGAACGATGCTGAAATCCCTGTCTCTCGATCGCCGGACGGCATTCGACATCGCCAATGTCGTTGCCGGTCTCGGTCTTCTGCTGTCGCCCTGGTATCTCGGCTTCGCGGCCGAGACCGCCGCGGCGTGGAACGCCTGGCTCGTCGGGGCCGCGATGACGCTGATCGCGCTGGCCGCGCTCTTCGCGTTCCACAGGCTTGAGGAATGGGCCAATGCCGCCCTTGGCCTCTGGGCGGTGATCGCGCCCTGGGTTCTGGGCTTCGCGACCCTCGCGGCGGCGATGTGGGTGCATGTGATCGCCGGTCTGGTCGTCGCGATCCTGGCGGGCGTCAGCCTGTGGTCGGGCGGCGACCGGCCCTATTCGACAGCGTGACGTCCCGAACGGCCCGGCAACCCGCCGGGCCGTTTTCTTGTTCTCCGTCTGGTCTCGGGCGAGAAAGGAAATCACCACCGATCAAACGGAGATTGCCGATGTCGATGAAAATCCCCCGACTGCGCGCGGCCGTCATCACGCTGTGCACGATCCTGGCGCTGGTCGCGCCGCCCCAAGCGGCTGTCGGGCAGCCCATGCCCGAGGCTGGGGGCGGTATTCCCACCATCGCCCCGATGCTGTCGCGCGTGACCCCGGCGGTGGTCAATATCGCGGTGGTCTCGGAAACCCCGGTAGTATCGAACCCGCTTTACAACGATCCCTATTTCCGCCGCTTCTTCGATCTTCGCGACCCGCCGATGCGGCGGCAGATGAGCGCCGGCTCCGGCGTGATCGTCGATGCCGAAAACGGCTATGTGCTGACCAACCATCACGTCGTCGCCGAGGCCAGCGCGATCAGCGTCACCCTGAAGGACGGGCGCCAGTTCCGGGCCGAGCTCGTCGGCGCCGACCAGGCCACGGAAATCGCCCTGCTGCGGATCGAGGCCGAGGATCTGGTCGCGCTGGAGATCGGCGATTCCGACCGCCTTCAGGTCGGCGATTTCGTCGCCGCGATCGGCAACCCCTTCGGCCTGGGCCAGACGGTGACCTCGGGCATCGTCAGCGCGCTGGGGCGCAGCGGCATCAGCCGCGAGGGCTATGAGGATTTCATCCAGACCGACGCCTCGATCAACCCGGGCAATTCGGGCGGCGCGCTGGTGACGCTGGACGGCCGGCTGGTCGGCATCAACACCGCCATCCTGACCCCGGCAGGGGGCAATATCGGCATCGGCTTCGCGGTGCCCAGCAACATGGCCGTCGCGGTGATGCGGCAGCTGATCGAGCACGGCGAGGTGCGGCGCGGCAGGCTGGGCATCGGCATGCACGATCTGACGCCCGACCTGGCCGAGGCGCTGGAGCTGGGCGGCATCCACGGCGCGGTGATCGCGAATGTCGAGCCCGGCTCTCCCGCCGAGAAGGCGGGGCTGAAGGCGGGGGACGTGGTGACCGCTGTCGACGGCGCCCCGGTGCAGGGCGCCACGCATCTGCGAAACCGGCTGGGCCTGACGCCCGTCGGCAGCACCATCCGCCTGACGGTCAGGCGCGAGGGGGATGCGCGGGAGGTCGACCTGACCATCACCGCCGATGCGACCTCCTCCGGTGATTTCGCCGGCACGCCGCTGGATGGCGCCCGGCTGCGCAACGCCTCGGCGGAGGAGGCGCGCCGGGCGGGGGGTGCCGGGATCATGGTCGACAGCGTCGAGCCGGACAGCCTTGCGGCCTGGATCGGCCTGCGCCGCGGCGACATGATCGTCGCCGTCAACCGGACGCCGGTTTCCTCGGTCGCGGATTTGCGTGGCATGCTTGCCGGCCGCCGAGCCGTCGCGGCGCTGGAACTGATCCGCGACGGCAGCCGTCTTTTCATCGTCGCAAGGTGAACGACGGCGGCGGCATGGAGAGGGCCAGGAAGACGCAGGGTGTTGTCACCGATGCCTGGGCGTCGCTCATCTGACGCAGCCCCGGACCCTGCCGGTTTCAGAATGCCAGCCCGCAGGCCCTGCGGATGGCGATCTGGACGGGCGAGGGCGGCAAGGCCGGGTCGAACTCGCCCTTGGGCAGCAAGGGCGGCTGGGCCATGAAGCGGGGTCTTGTCCCCCGGTGCGGCTGTGCGGCATGGACCAGGAACGGATGGCACAGATAGACCGTGCCCGCCGCGCCGGTCGCCAGCACCTCGGGGCAGGTCTCGGTCGAGGCATAGCCGTTCGCCGACAATTGCCGTAGCGTCGCGCCTGCCGCCCCATGGGGCAGCAACTCGCGGGCAATGGCCATATGCGAGCCCCGCCTGATCCGGGTCGGTGCATCGCCGGGCCCGACATCCGAGAACAGGAACAGCATCAGCAACGCGCGGCCACTGCTTTTGACATTGACCCGCCATTCCATGAAGTCGGGGCCGTCGCCGAAGCTCATGTCCACATGCCAGCCATCGTCGCCGGGGGCGATGGGCGAGGGGAAGCGGATCGGGAAGCTGCCGAGGCCCTGCGGCGCAAGCCAGCGCCCCGGCCCGGCAAGCCGGTCATAGGCCCGGTGCAGCAGCGGGGTGTTGGCGGCCTGGACGAAGGCGGGCGTGGACATCGCTGCGATCCGGATGACGGGTCGCGTCCAGCCCTCGGGCCGGTCGGGCGAGAGGCCCGCAGCTGCCCACAACTCGTCCCGGCATTGCCGGGCGAGGTCGGTGGGGAAGGCGCCGTCGATCCTGACGAAGCCGTCCTCGATGAAGCCCTGGACCTGACACTCGGTCAGGCCGGTGGGTTCGGGATTGGTCATCATGCATTCTCCGCTTGGCGCCCCAATCGCGGGCGCCGTGTCGATCTGATGGCGCGAAAGCGCCGGCGGCAGGGCCGGTCAGATCAGCGGGAAGAATGTAGACATGAACATCATGGTCGGAATTTAAGGCGGGCAGCCGGGGGCTGCAAGCCATGTTCCCTGGCCGCTTGCGACCTGTTCCCCTTGCTCGCGGTTATCGAGGGGCATTCTTGCCCGGCCAGCCGCGCCCGGCCCCTCGTCCGGACAGATGCCCTGATATCGTCCAGAGCGCCGGATGCTCAGCGCCCGCCCTGATCCTCTGCGCCCGGCTCAGTATTCGTCATGCAGCCTGAGCCAGCTCATGGCGCCGTTCTCGTTGCGGCCCTTGGGGGTGAGGTCCAGCCAGTTGAACGCGCCCATCAGCAGTTCCACGCCGCGGTGATAGGTGGAATAGCTGTGGAAGAGGGCGCCGTCCTGCCGCACGAAGATGCTGACCCCGAACATGTCCGGGCTGTTCCTGATCACCGTGCCGTAATTGTAGATCGCCCGGCCGGCGGCGCGGTCCTCTTCCGTGAACGAGACGCCGAAATCGTAGTTGAAATCGCCGTCTCCCGAAGACAGCCAGGGAAAGCGCCAGCCCATCCGCCGGAGGACCTCCTCGATCTGCGGGACCGGCGCGCGCGAGACGGCGGCGAAGGCCAGGTCCGCCTGCTCGAAATGCTGCCGGGCGGCATCGACATGATCGGCGACGAAGGAACAGCCCGAGCAGAGATGCTCCGATCCCGGCGTCAGCATGAAGTGATAGACGGCAAGCTGGCTTCGGGTCCCGAACAGGTCGGCCAGCGTCACCTCGCCGTCGGGCCCGTCGAAGCGATAGGGCTTGTCGATGCGGACCCATGGCATCCGCCGCCGCTCGGCGCGCAGCGCGTCGAGCTGGTGGGTCATGTCGCGTTCGCGGGCCAGCAGCGCCTTGCGGGCGTCCAGCCATTCCTCGCGGGAAACGATGGCTTGGGTCATGGTCGGTCTCCTTTCGGGATGGGATGGCGGCCCGACACCAGCCGCAGCCAGGGCGGCAGGTGGAACAGGCTCATCAGCAGATACATCGCGGTCATGCCGTCCAGCGGCAGCGGGCCGGGGTCGGACAGGCAAAGCGCGGGCGAGGCCGCCGTGATCCCGGCCATGACGGCGAAGCAGGGCGCTGCCGCAAGGGCCAGCCAGCCGGCCACGCCGGGCTTTTCCGTGGGCGTTGTCATTGCGGGTCTCCCGTCCGATGCTTTGCGGGACATGAAGCAGTCTAGGACGGGGCGGCATCCGGGCGTGAGTAACAAGCATGACGGGATTGCGGCGGCGCAGGCGCTGGCGGCGGGGGATGCGCTGACGGCGCTGAAGCGGGTCGCCCTGCGCGACGACCCGCCGGCGTTGGCGCTGCGCGGCATCGCCATGGCGCAGCTTGGCGATCTGGACCGGGCGCGGAACCTGCTGCGCCGCGCCGCGCGGGGACTCAGAGCCGATCCCCTGGCCCGCGCCCGCTGCCGGCTGGCCGCGGCGGAAATCGCGCTGGTGACGCGCGACCTAGGCGGCCTGGACCAGGCGCTTGGCGCGGTGCGGAGCGCGCTTGCGGCGCAGGACGACCGGGCGAACGCCGCCCATGCCGCCGCGCTGCAGGCCCGGCTGCTGCTGCTGACCGGGCGTCTTGATCAGGCCGAGGCGGTGCTGGGGACGCTGGATACCGCCGCGCTGCCCCCGGCGTCGCGTTCCGGCTGCTGGCTGGTCGCCGCGGGCATCGCCATACGGCGTATCCGGGCCGGGGATGCGCGGGCCGCGCTGGACCGGGCCGCCCGCGCCGCGCAGGAGACGGGCATCGCCGCGCTGGCCGCCGAGGTCGCCCAGGCGCGCGCGGCCTTCGACGCCCCGGCCGCGCTGCTGATCGAAAGCGGGCGCGAGGCGCTGCTGGACCTGGCCGGGGTCGAGGCGCTGCTCGGCGCGGACATGCTGCTGGTGGATGCCTGCCGCAACCTGCTGCGCGGCGGGGCGACGGCGGTACCGCTGGCCGGGCGGCCGGTGCTGATGGCGCTGCTGCGCGCTCTGGCCGAGGCCTGGCCCGGCGACGTGCCGCGCGAAACCCTGCTCGCGCGTGCCTTTCGCGCCCGCCATGCCGACGAGTCGCATCGGGCAAGATTGCGGGTCGAGATCGGGCGGCTGCGTGGGCAGCTCGCCCCGCTGGCCGGGATCAGGGCGACCGGCCGGGGCTTCGTGCTGGAGCCTTGCCGCAGGCGCAGGATCGCCGTGCTGGCCCCGCCGGTCGAGGACGATCACGCGGGCCTGCTGGCCCTGCTGGCCGATGGCGAGGCCTGGTCGAGTTCGGCGCTGGCGCTGGCGCTGGATGTCAGCCCGCGCAGCGTGCAGCGCGCGCTGGCGGAACTGCGGCGGGCGGGCAGGGTGGAGTGGTTCGGCCACGGCCGCGCCCGGCGCTGGATCGCGCGGAGCGTGCCGGGTTTCCCGACAAGCTTGTTACTCCCGGCCGCGCTGCCGATGCGCTAGGGTGGATGCATGAAACGCATGGCCGAAATCATCCGCGAATACGGCCCCTTTCCGGGAATCGAGGAGGTGCATGGCGTCAGTTTCGACGGAAGGCAGGTCTGGTTCGCCAGCGGTGAACACCTGAACGCGCTGGACCCCGACAGCGGCGAGCTGCTGGGCGCGCTGGAGATCCCCGCCGATGCCGGCACGGCCTTCGACGGCCGGCATCTGTTCCAGATCGCCGGGCCGGTCATCCGCAAGATCGACCCGGAGAGCGGCGAGGTTCTGGCGACCATTCCTGCGCCCGAGGGCGGCAATTCCGGGCTGGCCTGGGCCGAGGGTTCGCTCTGGGTCGGCCAGCATCGCGGGCGCCGCATCCACCAGGTCGATCCCGAGACCGGCAAGGTGCTGCGCAGCATCACAACCGACCGCTTCGTCACCGGCGTCACCTGGGCCGACGGCGCGCTCTGGCACGGCACCTGGCAGGGCGAGGAAAGCGACATCCGCCGCATCGACCCCGCCTCTGGCGCGGTGCTGGAGCGGCTGGAGATGCCGCCGGGCACCGGGGTCTCGGGGCTGGAATCCGACGGCGGCGCGCGGTTCTTCTGCGGCGGCGGCAGCAGCGGCACGCTGAGGGTGGTTCTGCGCAAGGCGGATCAGGGCGCGACGTAGAGCCTCGGGCGTTGCTGTGCAAACCGGCCCTTGCTCGGAACCTGACAGCGGGGCCTCGGCAGGCTATGCTGTTGGGGGTCCATCAGCCACCGGGAGGCAGCGATGAGCGACGATCACACCGGCAAGGGCGTCCTGCATCTGCCGCCGGGCGAGGGACGGCGCTACGCCCTCGGCCGGATGACGGCGGTGTTCAAGGCCGACGAGGGTGAAACGGCTGCGCGCTACAGCGTCTCGGAATGGTGGCTGGAGCCCGGCGCCGACGGGCCGGGCGCGCATGCGCATGAGGGCAATGACGAGATCTTCTACGTCATCGCCGGCACGGTCAGCTTCCTGGCCGGGGCGGACTGGCTGGACGCGCCGCAAGGGACGTTCCTGCGCATCCCCGCCGGCGTGGCCCATGACTTCAGGAACCGCACCGCAGAGCGTGTCGGCCTTCTCAACGTCTTCATCCCCGGCGGGTTCGAGCGCGACATGCCCGCCATCGCCGACTGGTTCAGGGACAATCCCTAGGGTCATGCGCGGCAAGGCCACGATCACGGCGGATCTCCGGCGGCTTGGCCTGCGGCCGGGCGATCTGGTGATGGTCCACGCCTCGCTGAAGGCGCTCGGCCCGGTCGAGGGTGAGCGGCCGGGGTCGTCCAGGCGCTGCTGGATGCCGTGGGGCCGGGCGGCACGGTGATGGGATATGCCTCCTGGGACCGCTCGCCCTATGAGGAAACCCTGAACGGCGCCCGGATGGACGAGGCCCTGCGCCGCGACTGGCCCGCCTTCGATCCCCGGACCGCCGGCACATATCGCGGCTTCGGCCTGCTGAACCAATTCCTGGCGGACCTGCCTGATGCCCGGCGCAGCGCCCACCCGGATGCCTCGATGGTCGCGGTCGGCCCGCTGGCTGGGACCCTGGTCGAACCGCATAGGCTGGGGCAGGCCCTGGGCGAAGGCTCGCCGCTGGAACGCTTCGGGCGCCTTGGCGGCAAGACCCTGCTGCTGGGTGCGCCGCTCGATGCCGTGACCGTCCTGCATTATGTCGAGGCCGTCGCCGACATCCCCGGCAAGCGCCGCGTCAGCTACGAGATGCCGGTGCTGGGCCCGGATGGCCGGACGGTCTGGGAGGCGGCCACGGATTTCGACTCGAACGGCATCCTCGATTGCTTCGCGGTCGAGGGCCGGCCGGATGCGGTCGAGACCATCGCCCGCGCCTATGTCGCGACGGGCCGGCACCGCGAGGGCATGGTCGGCGCCGCGCACTGCCATCTGTTCGACGCGCAGGATATCGTCGCCTTCGGCGTCGGATGGCTGGAGCGGCAGTTCGGATCGGTGCCTGAATCTGGGGAAGACCAAACCTGAGGATCGACCGGCATGGCCCCGCGGATATCGAACCGGATCGCGTCTTTCGTCGACGCCCTGCCGCTGGCGCCGGGCCAGCGGGTGCTGGAGATCGGCTGCGGCCCGGGGGTGGCCGCCCGCGAGGTTTCCCGCCGTGTCGGGAACGGCTTCGTCCTGGCCATCGATCGCTCGGCCAAGGCGATCGAAAGCGCGGTGGCAGGATCGCGGGCCGAAATCGCCACCGGCCGCCTGCGGTTCCTGCAAGCGGCGATCGAGGATTTCGAGCTGCCGCCCAATGAAGAGCCTTTCGACATCGCCTTTGCGATACGTGTCGGGGCATTGGACGGGCGCCACCCGGATATCGAGCAACGCGCCCTTGAACGATTGCGGGCCGCATTGAAACCGACGGGACGGCTGTTCATCGACACGGGGCATCCGCTCAGGGAGATAAAGCTGATCGGGCGATGATTTGTCCGAGGCTTGGGCGGATCCCCGATTGAGCGTGGGAATTGCCGTTTGACCGCTGTTGGATTAAACCGGCGCCCTAGGCTCAGGACTCATAGCCAATAAATGACGAGCGCCGCGAGTGCGATGGCGGAGAGGAAGACCTTTGGGCATCTGTCGTATCGGGTCGCCACACGTCGCCA
>NZ_JBGOSN010000081.1:0-8568 GCF_046335115.1 Paracoccus sp. P2
AGTTCCTGGTCTTGTATGCGGGGGGTGTGGGTCTGCTCATGCCCTCCAGCTACCATACTGGATTCACAAGATGAATCCCTCACAGGATTTGTGCAACAGAGCCTATCAAAACCCATCCCGGCCGAGTTCGGCCTCAACGGGCTCTTCTTTCGCTATGAGCACCATTTCGTCTATTGGCGGCATAATCTCTCGAATGGCGATATCGGTATCGTGACCATCCTGCATGAAAGCATGCACCAAATTGACCGCTTTCGGGATGACTTCGGTTCGGGCTGACGAGTTGGTTTTCAAATGGGCGTCAGATTTGCGCAGCGTTTCGCAACCATCACGCCGGGGCGGACACTGGCACGGGGAAGGGTAAGGAACTAGAGCCATTCCCTCCGGCCCTTGGCGACCGCGGTGTGATAGGCTAGCAGCTAGGCGGGCAGGGCGCGCCGGAACCAGAACCTGGCATCGCGCAGGCGCTGAGCCAGCGCATTCCGATCATGAGGGAGGTCAGCAAAGATCGCATGGCCTGCGGCGCGACCATCCCGGCCGCTGCGGTTAGCAATGCGCCAGCGCGGTGGGTGCACTGCCATCGCGCGTCTTGCAGCGGGTCTGGAGCGTGGACCGCAGGTCGAGCAATGTTTCAAGCCCGCAATTGCCCTTCACCAGATCCTTCAGCGTCACCATGTCCAGTTCGTGATAGAACGCCTCGACCGCGCGGGCGATAAACCCGCGCAGGCGGCAGGTTTCGGACAGCGGGCAGGTGTTAGACTGCGGGTCGAAACATTCGGCAAAGGGCATGCCGCTTTCAAAGATGCGGAACACCCGGCCGATGGAAATCCGTTCCATCGGTTGGGCCAGCCGCAACCCGCCCGACCGACCGCGCAGGGTTTCGACGAAGCCGTTTTCCTGCAACAAATGCACCACCTGCAACAGATGGTTGGCCGAGGCGTTGCAGCGTTGCGCGATTTCGGCGGTGCGCACGATCTGTCCGTCATTGACCGCGCAGAACATCAGAACGCGGGTGGCAAGGTTCGTGCGGGTGGTCAGGCGCATGGCAAAAGTCTTATCCAGGGGGTGGTTTTTACGTTGATGTTACATTTCGTGCCGGCAGAACATGATCTGGATCAGATCGCGGCGGCGCTTTGGGATATAACTTGCATCTGAAAGATGGGTTTATCGCCGGGGACGCCAGGGACAATGGCCAAGACACATAACCTTGACCGGCTGATCGTGCCTGTCCGTGCCCCGATGCGCTGGCTTGCGGCGCTGTCGGTGGCGGGCAATCTGATCTGGCCGGTGCAGGCGGCTTTGGTTGCCGGGGCGATCGGCGCGGCGGTCAGCGGGGCGGTCGGCGGGGCACTGGCCGATCCGGCGCTGATGGTTGCGGGCTATGTGGCGTTGGGTCTTGTGCGCGCCGGGATCGGCCTGCTGGCCGACCGGAAGGCGCAGGGGCTGGCGGAAACCGTGATTTCGGGCCTGCGCGCGGGGATCGTGGATCAAGAGGCATGCCGCAGCCAACAGGGGGCGGGCGTGGGTGCGGGGGCCGTGGCCGCACTTGCGGCGGAAAAGCTTGAGGCGCTGACCCCTTGGCTGGTCCGCTATGCCCCCGCACGGGCGCGGGTCATGGTGGTGCCACTGGTCATCTTGGCGCTGGCCTTCTGGTTTTCCTGGGCGGCGGGGCTGATCCTCCTGATCTCGGGTCCGCTGATCCCGGTCTTCATGGCGCTGGTGGGCCTTGCAGCGAAAGAGGCCAGCGCCCGCCAGATGGCCGAGATCGGCAGCCTGAACGACCTGCTGGTCGACCGGCTGGGGGCGCTGCTGGATATCCGTCTGCTGGGGGCGTCGCATGCGGTCGAGGCGGGCTTTGCCGCGCAGGCGGGCGATCTGCGGGCGCGCACGATGGCGGTGCTGCGGCTGGCCTTTCTGTCGTCAACCGTGCTGGAACTGTTTGCCGCGATCGGTGTGGCGATGATGGCGGTGTTCGTCGGCTTTTCGCTGTTGGGCGAGCTGTCCTTTGGCACTTGGGGCGTGCCGCTGTCGCCGGCTGCAGGCATCTTTCTGCTGCTGCTGGCGCCGGACTTCTATCAGCCGCTGCGCGATCTGGCCGCCGCCTGGCATGACAAGGCCGCGGCCGAGGCGGTGGCGGATGAGCTGGCCGATTGGCGCAATCAGGATGGGGCGGCATTGCCGGGGCAGGGCGCGCGCGTTCCGCCGCTGGGCGGGCCTGCGACCATCGCGCTGACGGGCTGCGTGACGGGCCACGGCCTGCGGCTGCCAGACATGGCCATCGCCGCGGGCGAGGCGGTGGCGCTGGTCGGGCCTTCGGGGGCGGGCAAGACCTCGGCGCTGCGGCTGATGGCGGCGCTGGATCTGCCCGCGAAGGGCCGGGTGCGCGTCGCGGGGCAGGATCTGACCCCTGATCTGGCCGATGTCTGGCGCGCGCGGATCGGCTGGATGCCGCAGCGGGCGAGTTTTCTGAACACCTCGCTGCGGGGCAATGTCACGCTGGGGCGCGCGGGTGACATCGGGGCGGCGATGAAGGCCGCGGCGGCGCAGGCGGTGGTGGACCGGCTTCCGCGCGGGTTGGGTACGATCCTGGGCGAAACAGGAGGCGGTCTGTCGGGGGGCGAGGCGCGCCGCATGACGCTGGCGCGCGCGCTGTTCGGTGCGCCCGACGTTATCCTGGCCGATGAGCCGACGGCGGATCTGGATGCCCAGACCGCAGATGCGGTTGCCGAGGGGCTGCTGGCGGCGCGGGCGCGGGGCGTCACGCTGGTGATCGCAACCCACGATATGGACCTGGCGCAGCGGATGGACCGGATCATCCGGATCGGGGGGCGCGCATGAAATATCTGGTCCGCATCCTGCGCCTGATCGCGCGCGAACAGCGCCCGGCGTTGGCGCGCGGGGCGGCGCTGTCGCTGGTGGTTCTGCTGATGGGGGTGGCGCTGCTGGGCTTGTCGGGCTGGTTCATCACCGCGGCGGCGGCGGCGGGGCTGGCCGGGGCGGGGGCGGTCTTTGACGTCTTCCGCCCCTCGGCCATGGTGCGCTTTCTGGCGCTGGGGCGGACGGCGGCGCGCTATGGCGAACGGCTGCTGACCCATGACGCGGTTTTGCGCGGGCTGGAAAGCCTGCGGCTGGGGTTGTTGCGCGGGGTTTTGCGCGCGCCGCTGGACCGGATGATCCGGCTGCGCGGGGCGCAGGTGCTGAACCGGCTGACGGCGGATGTCGATGCGCTGGACGGTTTGGTGCTGCGGCTGGTGTTACCGGTGGCGGCGGGGGCGCTTGCGCTGCTGATCAGCTTTGCGGTGCTGTGGTGGCTGGTTGATCTGGCGGTGGCGGCCTGGATGCTGCTGGGCTGGCTGGTTGGTGCGGGGGCGGTTTTGTGGCACATGGGCCGGCAGGCCCCGGCCCCGTCACGCCGGATCGAGGCCGCCACCCAGGCCTTCCGCAGCCGGCTGATCGACCTTGTGCAGGCGCGCGACGATCTGGCGATCTATGGCCTGTTGCCGCGCCAGCAGGCCCAGACGCTGGCGGCCGAAACCCGCCGGTTGCCGCTGCGCCGGGTGCTGGACCGGGCCGACCGGCGTGCGGGCGCCGCGCTGATGGCGGTGTCAGCGCTTGTTTCGGGCGGGGCGCTGTGGATCGGGCTGCGGCTCGCCGAGGCGGGACGGATCACACCCGCCGCGGCCGCGATCGGCTTTTTCACGGCGCTGGCGTTGTTTGAGGCTGCCGCGCCGCTGCGCCGGGCGCTGTCCGATCTGGGGCGCATGACCGATGCGGCCCGCCGCATTGCCCCGGCGCTGGCCGATCCGGTGCCGCCGCCCACGTCGCCCGAACGCGCCACGGCGCGGCTGATCTGCACCGATTGCGCCGTGACGCGCCCGGACAGCACGGCGCCGATTCTGGCCGGGGTCAGCCTGGCCGTCGGCCCCGGTGAAACCCTGGCACTGACCGGGCCAAGCGGGGTCGGCAAATCGACGCTGCTTCTGGCGCTGGCCGGGCTGCACCCGCTGGCGGGCGGCGCGATCACCCTGGGCGATCGCCCGCTGGACCAATGGTCCGAGGTGGCCTTGCGCGCCAGTCTCGCGCTGTTGCCGCAACGATCCGAACTGCTGACTGGATCGGTGGCCGAAAACCTGCGCCTTACGGGCCCCGAGGCCAGCGATGACGACCTTTGGGCCGTGCTGGAGGCGGTGCAGTTGGCGCCCCTGCTGCGCCCGCGCGGCGGGCTGGACCTGCGCATTGGCCCGCGGGGGCAGGGGCTTTCGGGCGGGGAGCGGCGGCGCTTGGCGCTGGCGCGGGTGCTGGTGCGCCGCCCGGCTGTCCTGCTGCTGGATGAGCCGACCGAGGGGCTGGATGATGCGACCGCGCGGGCGGTTCTGGCCGGTGTGCGGCGGACCCTGCCCGATGCCGCGCTGGTCCTGGCCTCGCACCGCCGGGCCGAGGTGGATTTCGCGGACCGCCGCCTTGCGCTTTAAACTTGTGGCGCAAATGCAGCTTTATTGACGCAGATCAAAGCCAGACCTCGGCGGCGGGCTTACATTCCGAAATCGTAATCTGTTCACGACATGGGCGCCGCCCGTGTATTCTGGAGCGTAAGATATGGATTTCGGCATCGTCGAGCTGTCGCGCCTGCAATTCGCGATGACAGCGATGTACCACTTCCTCTTCGTGCCGCTGACCCTGGGTCTGTCGATCCTCGTGGCGATCATGGAGACGGTCTACGTCATGACCAACCGGCCGATCTGGCGACAGATGACCAAATTCTGGGGCACGCTGTTCGGGATCAACTTTGTCCTGGGCGTGGCCACTGGCATCACCATGGAATTCCAGTTCGGCATGAACTGGAGCTATTACAGCCATTATGTCGGCGACATCTTCGGCGCGCCGCTGGCGATCGAAGGGCTGATGGCCTTCTTCCTGGAAGCCACCTTCGTGGGCCTGTTCTTCTTTGGCTGGGCCAAGCTGACCAAGGTGCAGCACCTTGTGGTTGCCTGGCTGGTGGCGATCGGGTCGAACTTTTCGGCGCTGTGGATCCTGATCGCCAATGGCTGGATGCAAAACCCGGTGGGCGCCGAATTCAACCCCATGACCATGCGCATGGAGATGACCGATTTCTTCGCCGTCGTCTTCAATGAGGTGGCGCAGGCGAAATTCGTGCATACCGTCTCGGCGGGTTATGTGACCGCGTCGGTCTTTGTGATCGGGGTGTCGGCTTGGTATCTACTGAAGGGTCGTCACAGCGAACTGGCGCGCCGGTCGATCACGGTGGCGGCGGCCTTTGGCTTGGCCTCGGCCTTTTCGGTCGTGCTGCTGGGCGATGAATCGGGTTATTCGGCGACCCACAGCCAGAAGATGAAACTGGCCGCGATTGAGGGCATGTGGCACACCGAACCCGCGCCGGCCAGCTTCACCGCTTTCGGCTTCCCCGATCAAGAGGCGCGCGAAACCCATTACGCGCTGCATGTGCCCTATGTCATGGGCCTGATCGGCACCCGGTCGCTGACCACCGAAATTCCCGGGATCAGCGAACTGGTGGCCACAGCCGAGGACCGCATCCGGTCCGGCATGATCGCCTATGACGCCCTGATGCACATCCGTGAGGCGCGCGACCAGTCCGACCCGGTCGAACTTGCCCGGTTCGAGGAACATTCCGCCGATCTGGGCTTTGCCTTCCTGTTGCGCAAATATGTCGATGATCCGCGAACCGCGACCGAAGAGCAGATCAAGATGGCCGCCGATGATACGGTGCCGACGGTCTGGCCGCTGTTCTGGGCGTTCCGGATCATGGTGGCGCTGGGTTTTGGGTTCATCGCGACGATGGGCTATTTCTTCTGGCGCGCCTCGTTCCGGCAGATGCGCTATCCGCGCTGGGCGCTGCGCATGGCGGTGATCATGATCCCCGCGCCTTGGATCGCGGCCGAGATGGGGTGGTTCGTGGCCGAATTCGGCCGCCAGCCCTGGACGGTGGACGGCATCCTGCCCACTGCGCTGTCGGTTTCGGCTTTGTCGGTGACCGAGGTGGCGCTGACGCTGGCGGGCTTCATCCTGTTCTACACCGTGCTCTTCATCATAGAGATGGGGCTGATGCTGAAATTCATCCGCAAGGGCCCCTATCAGGATGTCGAGGAAACCGAAGCCTGGGTGGCGCGTCATCAGGCGCGGCTCTCGGGGCGGCGCAATGCCGATGCCATCGCCCAACCTGCGGAGTGACCGACATGATCTTGCATGAATTCATGAGCTATGAGCTGCTTCGCGTCATCTGGTGGCTGCTGCTGGGGGTGCTGCTGATCGGCTTTGCGCTGACCGACGGCTTTGACATGGGGGTGGGCGCGCTGATCCCCTTTGTGGGCCGGACCGATGTGGAACGGCGCGTCGCGATCAACACCGTCGGCCCCGTGTGGGAAGGCAACCAGGTCTGGTTCATCCTGGGCGGTGGCGCGATCTTTGCCGCCTGGCCGCCGCTTTATGCGGTGTCCTTCTCGGGCTTCTATCTGGCGATGTTCGTGGTGCTGGCGGCCTTCATCGTGCGCCCCGTCGCGTTCAAATACCGCTCCAAGCGCGATGATCCGCGCTGGCGCAATGCCTGGGATTGGGCGCTGTTCACCTCGGGCGCGGTGCCGGCGCTGCTGTTCGGGGTGGCGGTCGGCAATGTGATCCAGGGCGTGCCGTTCTATTTCACCGACGATCTGCACACGATCTATGAGGGCGCCTGGTATGCCAAGTTCATCGGCCTGCTGGACCCGTTCTCGATCCTGGCGGGGCTGGTGTCGCTGGCGATGCTGGTGATGCATGGCGCAGCCTGGCTGACGGTCAAGACCGAAGGCGTGGTGCAGGCCCGCGCGCGCGCCATCGGTTCGGTTGCGGCGCTGCTGGCGGTGGCGTTCTACGCGCTGGCCGGGGTTTGGATGGCGCTGGGCGTCGAGGGGTTCCGCATCGTGGGCGATTATGCCACCGGCGGCCCGTCGAACCCGCTGCATTTTGAGGTCGAGCGCACGGCCAGCTGGCTGACGGCCTATGCCGACCGCCCCTGGATCGCGATTGCGCCGGTCATGGGGATTGCCGGGGGGCTTTTGACCTTCGCCGGCCTGCGCGCAGGGCGCGAGGTTTCGACGCTGCTGTTTTCCAAGATGGCGATCCTGGGGGTGATTTCCTCGGTCGGGCTGACGATGTTTCCCTTCATCATGCCCTCGTCGCTGGACCCGCGGTCGTCGCTGACGGTCTGGAACAGCTCGTCCTCGCATCTGACGCTGTTCATCATGCTGGTCTGCGCGGTGATCTTCATGCCGATGATCCTGGCCTACACCGCCTGGGTCTACAAAGTCCTGTGGGGTAAGGTGACCGAGGCCGATGTCTCGGAAAACTCCCACTCTGTCTACTGAGGAAGGAACCGCCCATGTGGTATTTCGCCTGGATCCTCGGCCTGCCGCTGGCCGCCATCTTCGCCGTGATGAACGCGATGTGGCTTGAGCTGAAGGAAGACGAAAAGATGCTTGGCGGGTCAGATCCCGACAGCCGTCGAACCCTGCGGTAAATCCCCCGCAGGCCCCGCGTGGCGGCGACAGCGTCCCGTTGCCGCCACGCATTTATGATTGCGAAAGGCAGGTGCGATCCGCCTTTCGTCCGGTTTCCCAACACGCAAGACAGGAGATTTCCATGCGTAAACTCGCCGCTGCCACACTGATCGCGGGCTTGGGCCTTGCCGGTGCCGCCCAGGCCGAAGGGCCGAACAAGCTCTTGACGATCCTGACCGCGCCCGAACCCCAGACCCAGCTGATGGCGATGGTGTTGACGATGAACGCCATCGGGGCCGGGGCCGAGGCCGAGGTGCTGCTGTGCGGTCCGGCCGGGGATATCGCGCTGAAAGAGGCGCCCGCAAGCGCGACCGAAGGCCAGCCGCCCAAGGGGGCAAGCCCGCAGGGCCTGCTGAAGACGATGATCGAAAAGAACGGCCTGAAGGTGCAGGTCTGCGCGATCTATCTGCCCGGCAAGGGCGCGGATGCCAGCATCCTGATGGACGGCGTCACCGCCGCCGCCCCCGATGCGATGGGCGCGGCCATCGTGGCGCCGAATACCACGGTCATGAGCTTCTGATCGTCCCAAAGCCATCGGCGGCGCGCCTGCCGACCGATGCGACGAAAACGCGCAGGCCCCGCAAGGAAATCGTAACGGGGCCTGTGCCATAGAAGGGTCCTTCGCCCGTCGGGGTTTGACTTGGGTGGGGCGGGTCGTGTGAAACGTGTCAAAGTGATTTCTCAAATTGTCGTGATCCATGCTAGGCTGTAAGTGATGACGCAAAAAGGCGAAGGGGGGATGCGATGAAGCCGAAGGTTACAGCACTGCTGGCCGCCATGGTTCTGGCATGCGCCGGGCCTGCCCTTGCCCAAAGTTCGTCGCAGCCCCCGGCCCAGGCGCGCGGGGTCACCACCGATCATTCCAAGCTGAAACCCCTGATGCGCGACTTTGCCTCGGGCCCCGGCTCTGTTGCACAAATCCTGTGAGGGATTCATCTTGTGAATCCAGTATGGTAGCTGGAGGGCATGAGCAGACCCACACCCCCCGCATACAAGACCAGGA
>NZ_JBGOSN010000082.1:0-8371 GCF_046335115.1 Paracoccus sp. P2
GGTCGGGGTCGACCAGGCGGGTGCGCAGGGCGTTCAGCACCCGAGATTCCAGCTCGTCGCGGCGGATGTTCATCCGGTTGTCGCAGGTGCCCTTGTTGCGCGCCGTCGAGCAGCCGATCAGCTCCTTCGAGATCGCCGAATAGCCGCCGCCGCAGCAGGCGCACTTGGTCAGCCCCGAAAACAGGTATTTGGGCCGCCGGCGGTAGTTCACCTTGCGGACGTCGGCGTTGCCGCGCGCGTCGCGCGCGACCGTATTGTCCTTCTGCCGCGCCTTCACGGCGTTCCAGAGATCGTCGTCGAGGATGCGCAGTTCCGGCACCTCCTGGATTACCCAGTCCTCTTCCGGATTGGGACGCGCCTGGCGCTTGCCGGTATCGGGATCCTTGATGAAGCGCTGCCGGTTCCAGACGATCCTGCCGACATACATCTCGTTGTTGAGGATGCCATTGCCGCGCCGCGGGTTGCCGTTGATGGTGCTGAAGCCCCAGTCGCCGCCCGAGGGCGCGGGGATGCCGTCCTTGTTCAATGCCACGGCGATGGCCTTGGCCGATTTGCCGGCGGCGTAGTCGCGGAAGATGCGGCGCACGACCTCGGCCTGCGCCTCGTTGATCATCCGGTCGCCGCGGATCGGCTCGCCGTTGCCGTCGAACTTCTTGACCACATCGTAGCCGTAGGCATTGCCGCCGCCGGATTTGCCGGCCTCGACGCGGCCGCGCTGGCCACGCCGGGTCTTGTCGGCCAGGTCCTTGAGGAACAGCGCGTTCATCGTGCCCTTCAGCCCGACATGCAATTCGCTGATCTCGCCCTCCGACAGGGTGAACATCTTCACATCGGCGTAGCGCATGCGCTTGTAGATGCCGGCGATGTCCTCCTGGTCCCGGCTGATCCGGTCCAGAGCCTCGGCCAGCACCATGTCGAAGCGGCCGCGCGCGGAATCCAGGATCAGCGCCTGGAGGCCGGGGCGCTGGATCATGCTGGCGCCGGAGATGGAATGGTCGGAATATTCCTCGACCACCTGCCAGCCTTCCTTCTCGGCCCGCAGCCGGCACATGCGGAACTGGTCGGCGATCGAGGCATCGCGCTGCTGGTCGGACGAATAGCGGGCGTAGACGGCAACCTTCACGGCGGCTCTCCCTGTCGGATCAGGAGGCGCCGGGTTCCCTGGTCTTGTTCCGCGCCTCGAGATTGTCCCTGGCGGCTTGCCTACCCAGCAGACGCACCAGTCTGACGAGGCGCGGGTCGGGATTGCCGCGGGGCGTGAAGCCGAGTTCCGGCGCGCCGAGCAGCAGGGCGTCGAGCAGCGCCTCGCGTTCGCTCCGCGTCATCGTGGCCTGGGTTCGGGAGGCTGGCAAGGTCATAATCGCCAGCATCGGCGCCGAAATCCGCATAAGCAATGGAAATCGCTGTGGAATAATCGGCGGTGAATGGCATGGGCCGGGGTGCGGCAGGGCAGGGTGGCGTAGAGCGGCGCGTTCCGGCGTCGTGCAATGACTTGCCGGAATCCGGGATCAGCGCGACCGATGCCGGCGCCAGACCTCGATCATCCAGCCCAGCATCACCGCATTGAGGACATGCCACAGGAAATGCGTGCCGAAGGGCAGGGCGCCGCAGAGGGGCTGATCCAGCGTGCGGAAGGTCAGCGAGACGATCAGGATCCCGGCGCCGACGGCGAGGCCGCGCGCCGTTTCCGGCAGGCGTCTGCGCAGCAGCAGCGCATAGATCAGAATTAGCAGCGGCACCGGCGCATAGCTGGCAGACGAGCCGAGGCCGGGGATCATCGCGAAGACCGGCACCGTCGCGGCGGCGTAGGGAATGAAGCCCGCCGTTACCAGGGCGGCGATCCAGGGACGCGCCCCGAAATAGTCCCGTGTGGCGGCGAAGACGTAGAGCAGGATGAAGCCGACGATCGGCAGCACGTCCATCAGCCCGGTCATAGGCCCGGATCGAGACGTCCTGATGGCCGTAAGCGACCGGCACCGAGTAGTCGTTGGTCTTGTAGCGCACCAGAGATTGCGACGAGACGCGCCCGGTCGCCTGATCGCAGGCATCAAACGGTGCCGCCGGGAGCGGGCGCATCGCGGCGAGGTCGCGCTGCAATCTCTCGCCGATCGTTTCGCTTTCGCCGCGCAGGACATCGAGCTGGCGCCGCTCGCATTGCTCCTCCAGCCAGAGGTTGAACGCGTCCCAGGTCGCGAATTCCGGCATCGGCACCATGAAGTTGCGACGACAATAGCCCACCAGGCCTTCGACATTGCCTTTGTCGTTACCCTTGCCCGGGCGACCATACCGATCCCGGATCAGGTAATGCGACAGGAAACCGCTGAACAGCGAAGCACGCTTGCGGGTGCCGTCTGGCAGGATCTTCGCCACCAGACAGCGGTCGTTGTCATAGACGATCGACTGAGGAACCGCCTCGAAGAAGGAGAAGGCGTGGATGTGACCGTCAACCCAGGCTTCGGCCAACCGGATCGACAAGAAATATCTCTACCGGATGCTGAGCAATCGCGCCTATATCGGCGAGGCGGTCCACAAGGGCGAGCTACCCCGGCGAGCATGACGCCATCATCGACACCGGGATGTGGGACAAGGTCCACGCCATCCTGACCGAAAGCCCGCGCAAGCGTGCCGCGCGCACCCGCGCGGAGACACCAGCGCTGCTGAAGGGGCTGCTGTTCGGGCCGGACGGCGCAGCGTTCTCGCCGACACACACCCGCAAGGGCGGCAGACTCTACCGCTACTACGTCAGCCAGACGGTGCTGAAGCACGGCGCGGGGGCGTGCCCCGTCGGCCGCGTCCCTGCGGGCGAGATCGAGGCGGCCGTGCTCGACCAGTTGCGCGCCGTGTTCCGCCAGCCCGAGATCGTTGCGGGGACGTGGAAGGCGGCGCGGGCCCACACCGACGACATCACCGAGGCCGATGCCCGCGCGGCGCTGCAGCAGATCGACCCGCTTTGGGACGAACTCTTCCCCGCCGAGCAGGCTCGCATCGTGGCGCTGCTAGTCGAGAGCGTGGACATCGGCACGGACGGGCTCAACGTCCGGCTGCGCGTCGACGGGCTCAGCGGTTTGGCCCGCGAGATGCTGGCCGGCGACATCGGAGAAGCTGCATGACCCGCGGGGTTCCGATCCCGGAGACCGTGACGCTCCGCGTGCCGTTCCGCATCGTGAAGCGCGGCGGGCGCAAGGAGATGCACCTCCCCGATGGGGCCGCGACCCAGCGCCGCCCCGACGATGCCCTCGTCAAGGCACTGGCCCGGGCCTTCCGCTGGAAACGGATGCTGGAATCGGGCGAGTTCGCCACCATTGCCGAACTTGCGGAACGTGAGGGGATCGCGGTGTCCTACGTCACCCGGCTTCTGCGACTGACGCTCCTCGCGCCGGACATCGTGGAGGCCATTCTCGACGGGCGGCAGGGACCGGCGGTGACGCTGGCGCGATTGATGGAGCCGTTCCCACTGGGGTGGAAGCGCAAGTGCCCCTTGATGACAAGCAGTGACAGGAATGGGCACTGATGGACTGGCTTACCCCGGCTTCCCCTGCTAGGATCTCCGAAATCTTCGAGAGGACAGGGATGGTTATGCAGCCCGAACCCGCGATGACTGTTCGCGACGTCGCTGGTTACCTGAACGTCGATGAAAAGACGGTCTACCGCCTGGCCAAGCGGGGTGAACTGCCCGGCTTCAAGGTTGCAGGCGCGTGGCGCTTCAAGAGGGCCGATCTGGATGCATGGATCGATCAACAAAAGCAGGCTGCGCAAGATAATTCCGGGGGCGGGCATTGAGTGAACTGAACATCAGCAATTTCATCTGGAACATCGCCGATGATATCCTGCGCGACGTCTATGTCCGGGGAAAGTACCGGGATGTCATTCTGCCGATGACGGTTATTCGGCGTCTCGACGCGGTGCTGGAGCCGACCAAGGACGCCGTGCTCGCGATGAAGACACAGCTCGACAAGGCTGGAGTTGCCAATCAGCACGCCGCGTTGTGCCAGGCGTCCGGGGAGGCGGCCGCCGCCGGGCTTGGCATCCGGATGACCGCCAAGCGGCAGAAGCTGCTGATGTCGGCGCTGGGGGTCAAGGCGGCCGAGGCGGCGCCGGTCATCCGCAGGGTCGCGAAGCCGAAAGCCGGCGCCGACATCGACCACGACGCGCTGCACGGCAGCTATCGCACCACCATCGATGGCAAGCCGGTTGTCGTGGATTACGAGCCGGATACCGACCTGCGGGACACCGAACAGGTGCCGTTCCTTGAGGATGGCGGCATCGAGGCCTTCGTCCGGCGCGAGGTGCTGCCCCATGCGCCCGACGCCTGGATCGACGCCTCGAAGACGGTGATCGGCTACGAGATCAGCTTCACCCGGCATTTCTACAAGCCGCAGCCGCTGCGAACGCTCGACCAGATCGAGGCGGATATCCGCGCGCTGGAGAGGCAGACGGATGGCCTGCTGGAGGACGTGCTGGTAGGAGGCCGGGGCGCATGAGGGCGCGCGCGCTTGCCGTGGCGCCGTCGGCGGAGCGTGGGGGACTTGCCCCCTACGCCTCCTGTCGCGACAGCGGGTTGCCTTGGCTCGGCGCGATCCCGTCGCATTGGGATGTGCGGCGCGGGAAATACCTCTTTCGCGAAATCGACGACCGGACCGACACGGGGACGGAGACCTTGCTATCCTTGCGTCAGGCTCATGGCCTGATCCCGCATGCCAAGGTTTCGACCAAGCCGGTCACGCCTGACGAATTGAAGGGATACAAGCGCATTCGCGCGGGGCAGATGGTCCTGAACCGGATGCAAGCGTCGAACGGCATGTTCGCAGTGGCGCACGAAGACGGGCTGGTGAGTCCTGACTACGCGGTTTTCCAGCCCATCCAGCCGATGGAACCCGATTACTTCATCAACCTTTTCAAGACGAACATCTACCGCGCGAAATTCCGTCAGGAGTCGAAAGGGCTTGGAACCGGCATGTCGGGTTTCCTGCGCCTCTATTCGGATCGCTTCGGGGCCATTCATGTCCCGCAGCCACCGCAGGACGAACAGCGGCAGATTGTCGAGTTCGTTAGATCCTATGATCGTCGCGTCCGCCGCCTGATCCGCAACAAGCGGCGGCTGATCGGGCTGTTGAACGAGCAGAAGCAGGCGATCATCAACCGCGCCGTCACGCGCGGCCTGAACCCCGCCGCCCCGATGAAGCCCACCGGCATCGACTGGATGCCCGAGGTTCCGGCGCATTGGGAGGTTCGAAAGGTCAAGCAGGTTGCTTCCTTCAACCCCTCCAGAACGGAAAGCTCGACGGATTTTGACGACGACGATGAGGTCGTCTTCCTGCCCATGGAGAACGTTTCTGTCGCCGGTGAGGTTGACTGTAGCGCGCGTGGCAAGGTCGCGGACCTGCGGAGCGGATACACCTATTTTAGGCGGCATGACGTTGTGGTCGCCAAGATCACGCCATGCTTCGAGAATGGGAAGGGCGCGTATCTAGGCGCTCTCGACACCGAGATTGGCTTCGGCACGACAGAGTTCGTGGTGTTGAGAGCAAACCCGGAAATCGACCCCGGCTTTTTGTATCAGGTGACGATGCTGCACGCGTTCCGTCGTGATGGCGAAATGGCAATGACTGGGGCAGCGGGCCAGCAGCGTGTGCCCTTGAACTTCATGCGGGAGTTCATGTTCGGCCTCCCAGATCTGCAAGAGCAGCGACGCGTCCTCGCCTTCGTGGAACTCGAAACCCAGAAGATCAATCAGACGATCGAGAAAGCGAAATCGGAAATCTCGCTCGTCATGGAATACCGCGAGCGCCTGATTGCCGATGTCGTCACCGGCAAGCTGGACGTGCGTCACATCAAGATCACGACGCCCGCCGACGAGCCGGTCATCGACGAGGACGACGCGCTGGATGAGGACCTGAACGCCGAGGACACGGACGAACTGGCGGAGGCCGAGGACTGACCATGCCGCCACCCGCCGCCCCGAAAATCTATCACATCGTGCACGTGGACCGGCTGCCCTCGATCATCGCCGAGGGCGGTCTGCTGTGCGATGCCGAGATCGTCCGGCGCGCGGCGGCCAACCCGGCCATGGGCACCACCATCGGGATGACCAGCATCAAGGAACGGCGGCTGAACGAGCTCGAGCTTTCCAGCCATCCCGGCCTGCGTGTCGGCGGCTGCGTGCCCTTCTACTTCTGCCCGCGCTCGATCATGCTCTACCTGATCCATTGCGCGAACCATGCCGAACTTGCCTATCGCGGCGGCCAGGGGCCGATTGTCCATCTGGAGGCCGACCTGCGCGACAGCGTCGCTTGGGCGAATCAGAACCGGTCCCGCTGGGCCTTCACCCTGTCGAACGCCGGGGCCTATTACTTCGAGGACCGGGCCGACCTCGAGCAGCTTGACGCCATCAACTGGGACGCGGTCCAGACGAACCGCTGGGCGGGGAACGGCATCTCGCGCTCGGTCAAGGAAGGCAAGCAGGCGGAATTTCTCATGGAACGGGCTTTTCCATGGCAGCTTGTGACCCGGATCGGGGTAAGGTCGCAACAGGTCTACGGGCAAGTCAGGGCGGCCTTGCAGGCGGCGGGCCATAAGCCGCATGTCGAAATCAAGCCGGATTGGTACTATTGATGGGGAGGGAGGCAGCGATGTTCGAATACAAGACGGGCGATATTCTGGCCGCCGATGCCGACGCCCTGGTGAATACGGTGAATTGCGTCGGCGTGATGGGCCGAGGGATCGCGCTTCAGTTCAAGAACGCGTTCCCGGAGAATTTCCGTGCCTACGAGCAAGCCTGCAAGCGTGAGGAAGTCCGGCCGGGCCATATGTTCGTCTTCGAGACCGGCCAGCTGACCAGCCCGCGATACATCATCAACTTCCCGACCAAGCGCCACTGGCGCGGCAAGAGCCGTATGGAGGACATCGACGCGGGGCTGAAGGATCTGCAGCGAGTCATTCGGGAGAGGAAGATTCGGTCAATCGCCATTCCCCCGCTTGGCAGCGGGCTGGGCGGCCTCGACTGGAATGAGGTCCGGCCAAGGATCGAAGAGGCGCTGCGCGGCTTCAGCGACCTGCATGTCATCATCTTCCAGCCGAATGGCGCCCCGGAACCGGCCCGGATGGCAAGGCGGCAGACGGCCCCGAACATGACCCCCGGCCGTGCGGCGCTGGTCGGCCTGATGGACCGTTACCTCAGCGGGCTTCTGGATCCGTTCGTGACGCTGCTTGAGGTGCACAAGCTCATGTATTTCATGAAAGTCAGTGGCGAGCCGTCGATGGAGCGGCTTCGGGTGGTGAAGGGTCCATACGGCCCGTATTCGGAGAACCTGACCCACGTCCTGCGCGAGATCGAGGGATATTTCGTCTCCGGCTACCGCGACGGGGGCGATGCGCCCAACAAGCAGCTCGAGCTTGTGCCGGGAGCGGTGAAGGACGCCGACGAATTCCTCGAAGAGCATCCAGACACGCGGGCCCGTTTCGACAAGGTGGCCAGCCTCGTCGAAGGCTTCGAGACGCCATTCGGGCTTGAGCTTTTGTCAACGGTCCACTGGGTGATCACGCACGAGTCCCCGCACTCGATCAATGAGGCGGTCTCCAAGGTTTACGGGTGGAATGATCGCAAGAAACAGTTCTCGCCGAGGCAGGTCGCACTGGCGGCGGAGGTCCTTCAGAAGAAGGGCTGGATCGATGCCGGTGCATTGCAGGCGGGCTGATGACGACGGACACCAGCGAGAAAGGCCTCGAAGCCCTCATCGTCCGCTCGCTCATTGACGAGGCGGGTTACGTCGCCGGGGCTTCGAAGGATTTCGACCGGGACCACGCCGTTGACCTGACGAAGCTGTTCGACTTCCTCAACGCGACACAGCCCGAGGCTGTCGAGGCGCTCGGCATCGGCGAGGATGGACCGAAGCGGCTGCAGTTCCTGCACCGACTGCAGGGCGAGATCGCCAAGCGCGGCGTCATCGACGTGCTGCGCAACGGCGTGAAGCACGGCCCCGGCTCGGTGGAGCTGTTCTTCGGCACGCCGACCCCGGGCAACGCCAAGGCCGAGGCGTTGTTCGCCGCGAATATCTTCAGCGTCACCCGCCAGCTGCGCTATTCGAAGGACGCCACCAAGCTGTCGCTCGACGCGGCGGTCTTCATCAACGGCCTGCCGGTTGCCACCTTCGAGTTGAAGAACAGCCTGACCAAGCAGACGGTCGAGGATGCGATCGAGCAATACAAGCGCGACCGCAATCCGAAGGAGTTACTGTTGTGAAACGGCATGCAAGTTTGACCCCTATCTTGGGGGGAAAGTGACCTGCCCCTGAACTTTCATCCAGCCGCGACCGGAGCCCGGTTAGTGTTTACGCCAATTGGCGCAGGTTGAGCAATCGCCCGACGCGCGGAG
>NZ_JBGOSN010000083.1:0-8177 GCF_046335115.1 Paracoccus sp. P2
GCGCCAGCTATCTGGTAAGCGCGCGCGCCATGGCGCCGGTCACCGCCGCGTGGCCGGATTTTACTCCGCCGCGTGGCCGGATATTGCACCGCCGTTGACAAATGCACCGCATATCCGCATTTCGCGCGGGCATGGCGCAGGGATGCTGTCGGATGCCGCGCGCTTCGTCCACATGCCGCGCGGCCATCCCGAAGCACTCTCGGACGCTTGGGGCAATCTCTACGAGGAATTCGCCATCGCCATCGAGGCCCGCCGCGAAGGGCGCGATCTGCCGGACGGGCTGCTGGCCTATCCGGGGCTGGAGGAGGGCGCAGCGGGCGTTGCCTTCATCCAGGCCGCGATCCGCTCGAATGCCGAAGGCGGGGCGTGGGTATCCTGCGCCTTCAACGCCTGACGGAAGAATACGAGGAGGAGAAACCACATGAAACGACTGATGATCACCACCGCTTTCGCGATGACGGCATTCGGTGCGCAGGCGCAGGAAATCGGCGTCGCGATGGCGCAATTCGACAACAATTTCCTGACCATCCTGCGCCAGGGCATCGAAGAGGCCGGCCGCGCCGAGGGCGTCACCTTGCAATTCGAGGATGCGCAAAACGATGTGCCCCGGCAGTTGAGCCAGATCCAGAATTTCATCTCGTCCGGGGTCGACGCGATCATCGTGGTCGCGGTGGATTCCGATGCGATCACCCAGATGGACAAGATGGCGAACGATGCCGGCGTTCCCATCGTGAATATCAATCGCGAACCGCCGAATGTAGAGAGCCTCGGGCCGCTGGAAGCCTTCGTCGGCTCGCGTGAGATCGATGCGGGCACGATCCAGGCCACCGAGGCTTGCCGCCTCGTCAAGGCAAAGCTCGGCGACGACGAGGCGAAGGGCGTCATCCTGGCGGGCGACCTGTTCATTCAGGCCGGCCGCGTGCGGACCGAGACGGTGCAGGACTTCGTCAAGACGCCCGACTGCGATTTCGTGAAGATCGAGGACATGCAGGTCGCCGACTGGTCGCGCAGCAAGGCGTCGGATCTGGTCTCGAATTGGCTGACCGCCGGGCTGACGCCGGATGTGATCTTTGCCAACAACGACGAAATGGCCATCGGTGCTGCGCAGGCGCTGAAGGCCGCAATGGTCGACCCCGACGATGTCGTCGTGGCCGGCATCGACGCGACGCCGGACGCGCTGATGGCGCTGAAGGCTGGCGACATCGATCTGACCGTCTTCCAGGACGCGGCGGGGCAGGGGCGCAAAGGGTTGGAGGTCGCCGCCGCCATGGCGCGGGGTGAGGAACTGGCAGAGCGCGCCGTCTATATCCCGTTCGAACTTGTGACTCCCGAGAATGTCGATGACTACCTGGCGCGCTGAAACCGACTCTCTCGCCATGCGGAGGGATTGCAGATGAGCCTGGCCATTGGCGTGATCGGCGCCGGTGTCATGGGCGGGTTTCATGCCCGCCTTTTCGCCGAGGAGATTTCGGGGGCGCGGCTCGTCGCGGTTTCCGACCCCGATCCGGGCCGGGCAGGCGCATCTGCCTATGGCGCGCAGGTCTTTGCCGAGGGCCTTGAACTGATCGAAAGCGACCTGGTCGAGGCGGTGCTGGTCGCCGCACCTGACGCTGCTCACCACGAATTGGTCATGGCTGCCATACGCCTGGGCAAGCCGGTGCTGTGCGAAAAGCCTCTGGCCTCGACGGTCGCGCAATGCCGCGAGATCGTCAAGGCCGATGCGGACCGCAAGCTGGTCAGCGTCGGCTTCATGCGCCGCTTCGATCCCGCCTATCGCGAAATGAAAGCCGCCTTGGACGCGGGCCGGATCGGCGCGCCCCTGCTGATGCATTGCGTGCATCGCAATCGCGAGGCACCGCGTTGGTTCGACGGCTCGATGATCGTTACCAATGCCATGGTGCATGAGATCGACATCTGCCGCTGGTTGCTGGACACCGAATACACCTCGGCAAGCCTGACGCAGGTTGGCGATGCCGGCGACATGCTGCTGGCCGAATTGCACACGGATCGCGGGGCGGTCGTCTCGGTCGAGATGTTCATGAACGCCGCCTATGGCTACCACGTCCATGCCGAGATCGTCGGCCGCGAGGGGACGGTGGCCATGGCCGAACCGGCGCAGGTGCGATTGCGGCGCGGCGGTGCGATGCAGGCCGGATATTCGCCCGACTGGATCGGGCGCTTTGCCGACAGCTATCGCTTGCAGGATCAGACCTGGGTGCGGGCATGCCGTTCCGGCCGGCCCTGCAAGGACATGGCGACGGCCCGCGATGGTCTTCTGGCGACCGGCTATTGCCAGCAGTTGGTCGAGCATCTGCCAGCAGGCGGGGGGCCGCTGACGCCTCGCATGTAAACATGCGCAAGAGAGCGTTTGTTGCCGTATTACGTATCTGCAATTTTCATTGCAATTGTGTTGCAGAGGGGCTATGGTCAATGTCGAGGCAGGGAATCCCTGCCTCGCGGAGGCCAGGGGCAAGATGCGGGACGTGCATCGCTCACGGTTCTCGGACATGGCGGGAGGTCGTCATCAGGTCGGAATGGATGCGGCGGAACGGTGGTTCCGTAGTCGGCTTGATATTGCCTTGTCGCATCGAGGTTTTGGCTTCGTCCGACACGAGAAGATCGGACGGAGGTAACAGGAGGAGGAAAGACCCACATGATCAAGAAATTCGCGACGGCCACCGCATTCTGTGCGCTGATGGCAGGCACGGTTCAGGCCGAGACCATCGGCGTTGCGATGTCGCTCTTCGACGACAACTACCTGACCGTGCTGCGTCAGAACATCCAGCGCCACGCCGGCGATCTGGGCGTTACCGTGCAGATGGAGGATGCCCAGGGCGACATCGCCCGCCAGCAGTCCCAGATCGAGAATTTCGTCGCCTCGGGCGTGGACGGCATCATCGTGATGCTGGTCGATGCCGATTCCGGCCAGGCCATGTCCCGCATCGCCGACCGGGCGGGCGTGCCGCTGGTCTTCGTCAACATGCTGCCCGCCAACATGGACGAGTTCCCGGAAAAACAGGCCTGGGTTGGCTCGGACGAAGAGCAGGCGGGCGAACTGCAGGCTACCGAGATGTGCAAGCTGATGGGCGGCGAGGGCGATGCGGTCATCCTGATGGGCCAACTTGGCACCACCGGGCAGCGCGGGCGCACCGCGGCGGTCGAACGCGTGCTGCAATCGGATGAATGCAAGGGCATCAACGTGCTCGACTCGCAATCCGCGAACTGGATGCGAACCCCGGCGCTGGACCTGATGACCAACTGGCTGACCTCGGGGATGCAGCCCGAGGCCGTGTTCTCGAACAATGACGAGATGGCGCTTGGTGCGGTTCAGGCGCTCAAGGCATCGGGGATCTCGATGGACGATGTGATCGTCGGCGGCGTCGATGCCACGCAGGACGCGCTGGCGGCGCTGGAGGCGGGGGATCTGGACGTCACCGTCTATCAATCCGCCAAGGGCCAGGGCGAGGGTGCGCTGGACACCGTCCTGAAGATCGCCCGCGGCGAGGCGTTCGAGCCGCGCGTGGCCGTTCCCTTCGAACTGGTCACGCCCGAGAACGTCGCCGAATACAAGACGCAGAACTGATCCGGGCGGGCATTCGGTCGCGCACCGGATGCCCGGACCTCAATCCGGGGGCCGCGTCCCCTGGCAGTCTTTCGGGGGGAAGATGGTTTCGAAGACCACACTGGAGGCGATCGAACGCTACAAGGAAAAGAGCCTGCCCTATATCCTTGAAATCGAGGGTATTCGGAAGGAGTTTCCCGGCGTGGTGGCGCTGGACGACGTGCAGTTCCGGCTGCGGCCGGGCTCGGTTCACGCGCTGATGGGCGAGAACGGCGCAGGCAAGTCCACGCTGATGAAGATCATCGCCGGCATCTATACGCCCGACCGCGGCACCATCCGCTTGCGCGGCGAGGAGGTCGTTCTGGCCAGCCCGCTCGATGCGCTGGAACAGGGCATCGCGATGATCCATCAGGAACTGGCGCTGATGGACTGGATGACGGTCGCCGAAAACATCTGGATCCGGCGCGAGCCGAAAAATGCGCTCGGCCTGATCGACCACCGCAAGATGACCGAGATGACCCGGGAGCTGTTTGCGCAGCTTCGGCTTAAGATCGATCCGACCGCGCAGATCAGCACCCTGACCGTCGCACAGCGGCAGATGGTCGAGATCGCCAAGGCGGTCAGCCATCGTTCCCAGGTGCTGATCATGGACGAACCGACTTCTGCGATCACCGAAACCGAGGTCGACCACCTGTTCGAGATCATCCGCGACCTGAAGGCGCGCGGCGTGGCCATCGTCTATATCACCCACAAGATGAACGAGCTGTTCGAGATCGCCGACGAGTTCTCGGTCTTCCGCGACGGCAAGTATGTCGGCACCCATGCCAGTACCGAGGTGACCCGCGACGACATCATCCGCATGATGGTCGGCCGTGAGATCACCGAGATGTTCCCCAAGGAAGAGGCGGAAATCGGCGACGTGATCCTGTCGGTCGAGAACCTCTCCCTGCCGGGCACCTTCCACGGCATCACCTTCGATCTGCGCCGCGGCGAAATCCTCGGGCTGGCAGGTCTGGTGGGCTCGGGCCGCTCGAACGTGGCAGAGGCGCTCTTCGGGGTGACGCCGGCCACCGAGGGCAAGATCCGTATTGCGGGCCGCGATGTCACCATCGCTTCGCCTGCCGACGCCATGCGCGAGGGAATGGCGCTGCTGACCGAGGACCGCAAGGCGACCGGCTGCTTCCTGCCGCTGACGATCATCGAGAACATGCAGATCGCCGCCTTGCACGAGGGCCATGTCAAGCTTGGCTGTGTCGATGAGCGGGGGATGACCAATCTCTGCCTCGAGATGAAGGACAAGCTGCGGATCAAGACTCCGAACCTCGATGAGCGGATCGAGAACCTGTCGGGCGGCAACCAGCAGAAGGTTCTGATCGCGCGCTGGCTGCTGACCAAGCCGAAGATCCTGATCCTGGACGAGCCGACGCGCGGCATCGACGTCGGCGCCAAGGCGGAAATCCACCGGCTGATCTCGCGCCTGGCGCAGCAGGGGGTCGCGGTTATCATGATCTCGTCCGAACTGCCCGAGGTTCTGGGCATGTCCGACCGGATCATGGTCATGCACGAGGGCCATATGACCGGCATCCTGGACCGGGCCGAGGCGACCCAGGTGAAAATCATGGAATTGGCGGCCCGCTGAGGCTCGCGCGGCGCCCGGCGCCCGAGGAGGAATATTATCATGGACAATGTGCAGATCGAACCCGTCAAGCGACAGCGGCGTGGCCTGCCGCAGGAACTGAACATCCTGCTGGTGCTGGTCGCCGTCGCGCTGGTCTTCGAGATCCTGGGCTGGATCTTCCAGGGCCAGAGCTTCCTGATGAACACCCGTCGCCTGACGATCATGATCCTGCAGGTCTCGGTCGTGGGCATCATCGCCATCGGCGTCACCCAGGTCATCATCACCGGCGGCATCGACCTGTCGTCCGGCTCGGTCGTCGCCATGACGGCGATGATCACCATGAGCGTCGCGCAGTCGGGCGAATACGCGCGGGCCATGTATCCGGCGCTGACGGACCTGCCGGTCATCGTGCCGCTGGCCGTCGGGCTTGGGCTTGGGCTGATCGCGGGCATGATCAACGGCGCGCTGATCGCGCTGACCGGAATTCCGCCCTTCATCGCCACGCTTGGCATGATGGTGACGGCGCGCGGCATCGCCAAATGGTATACCAAGGGCCAGCCGATCAGCTTCCCCACCGACAGCTTCGCCGCGATCGGATCGGGCGCCTGGCCGGTCTTCATCTTCCTGGCGGTGGCGCTGATCTTCCATATCGCCCTGCGCTATACGCGCTATGGCAAGTTCACCTATGCCATCGGCGCCAACCCGCAGGCGGCGCGCGTCTCGGGCATCAACGTGCAGCGCCACCTGATCAAGGTCTATGCCATCGCCGGGCTGCTGGCGGGGCTGGCCGGCATCGTCACCGCCGCCCGTGCGGAAACGGCTCAGGCCGGCATGGGCATGATGTATGAGCTTGATGCCATTGCCGCGGCCGTGATCGGGGGCACCTCGCTCAGCGGCGGGCGCGGGCGGATCTTCGGCACGGTGATCGGCACGCTGATCCTGGGGCTGATGATGTCGGGCTTCACCTTCCTGCGGGTCGATGCCTTCTACCAGGAGATCGTCAAGGGCGTGATCATCGTCGCCGCCGTCGTGGCCGATACCTTCCGCCAGAACGCCCGCAGCAAGAAAGCCTGACCTTCCCCCAGGCTTTGGGCCCGGAGCGCCTCGCTCCAGGCCTTTTTCATGGATACCGCCATGCATTGGACCATCTTCGCATCGCCGACCGAACTGGCCGTGACCGCGCTGGCCGTTGTCCTGGTCGGTCTTTCCAAGGGCGGCCTCGGCGGCATGAGCCTGCTCGGCGTGCCGCTCATGGCCCTGGTCATGCCCCCGGTCACGGCGGCGGCGATTCTGCTGCCGGTGCTGGTGGTGATGGACGTGGTCAGCGTGGCAAGCTGGCGGGCTTGGGTCGACTGGCAGATCATGCGTCGGATCATGCCCGGAGCGGTCGCAGGCATCGGAATCGGCTGGGCCAGTGCCGAACTGGTCTCGGACTCGGCGGTTCGCTTGGTCGTGGGACTGGTTTCGCTGGCCTTTGTGGTGCGCGCGCTTGGCGGAACGGGGCAGGGCACCGCACTGGCCAGCGTGCGTCCGGCTGCCGCCCGCTTCTGGGGCGGGCTGGCCGGCTATACCAGCTTCGTCGCCCATGCCGGAGCGCCACCCCTTCAGATCTACATGATGCCGCTGCGGCTGGATCCGAAGCTCTTCACCGGCACCACGGTGATGTTCTTTGCCGTGACCAACGCGCTGAAGCTGGTCCCCTATGCCGCGCTGGGAGAGTTCGGCGCCGATAACCTGGCCCGCGCCGCAGCCATGCTGCCGTTGGCGGTGGGGGCGACCTGGCTCGGGGGCTGGGTGGTTCGCCACATGCGCGCCAGCATCTTCTATCCCTTCACCTATGCCTCGGTGGCGCTGGTCGGGGTCAAGCTGGTCTGGGACGGGTTGGCCGGGCTCTAGGTTCCGGTCACGGTCGGGATGCGCGGATCCTCGTCATTGTGCTGCACGCGGGCGGCCACGGCCACGACCAGCGCCTGCGCCAGGCACATCGGCGCGGCCAGCGAGCGCGAGAAGGTGTAATCGTGCTCGGGCACCGGGAACAGCACCCGCGCCCACCGCGCCAGGGGCGACAGCGTGCTGTCCGAGATGGCGATGATGTCGATGCCTTTCTGCCCCGCTTCCTCGACCACGTTCACCACCTCGTTGGCATAGAAGCGAAACGAGACCGCCAGCAAAACGTCGGTCTTGCGAATGGTGCGGCCGATATGCGTGGCCAGCCCGCCGCCGGGGTCCAAGAGCACGCAGCGCTTGCCCAGCATGGTCAGCACATAGCGCAGAAGCTCCACCACCGGCGACGAGCGCAGCTGGCCGATCAGATAGATGATGTCCGCACGGTCCAGCAGGTCGGCGGCCAGCGCCAGATCCTTGGGGTTCACCTCGTCCAGCAATTGCTGGAGCGAGGCGATGTCGCGCACCACCAGATCGCGCAGGAAGCCGATCTCGGTCGGGTCGCCCGCGCCCTTGAGTTCGGTTTCCAGCGCCTTGACGCGGGCCTCGAAACCCGGGGCGGCGGTGGCCAGGCGCTTCTGGAACAGCGCCTGCAATTCCTTGAAGCCCTTGTAGCCCAGGGATTGCGCGAAGCGCACGAAGCTCGAGGCGTGGATGCCGCAGCGTTCGGCGATGGCATTCACCGAATGGACGGCGACCTCGTTGGGATTCTGGGTCAGGTAGACGGCGATGCGCTGATAGGTCTTGCTCATCTGATCGTGGCGATCATGGATGATGCGGATCAGCTCTTCGTAATCCTGCGGCGGGTGGCTTGTTGGCATGGCGTTCCTCTGCCGCCAAGTCTGCAATAATTATTGCAGGGCGCCAAGCCCTCTTTCTTCTCATTCCATCTCGATCATGAGATCCTTTGCGTCGATCTGTTCGCCCGGCCTGACGTGGAGGGCTTTCACCACGCCGGCTCGGTCGGCATGGATGGCGGTTTCCATCTTCATGGCCTCGATGGTCAGCAGCAGGTCGCCAGGGTTGACCTTCTGGCCTTGCGTGACCGCGACC
>NZ_JBGOSN010000084.1:0-8117 GCF_046335115.1 Paracoccus sp. P2
CGGATCGATGCCGATAACCTCGGTAGCTCGATCTAATGCGGTTCTCAGGCCAACGGCAGTGAGAATATTGGCGCCGTGATCATAGGCGACATACATCTCGTTAAGTATGCTTTGCAGCTGAGCGTCGGTCTTCCCAATTGCATCGAACCAGATGGGCTTGGTTTGGCTTGCCGGCGACGGATAGGTGCGCTTGTCACGCTCTGCTTCGACCAATAATCAAAGGTGGGTCACTTCTCGATGGAAAACCCGGGTCAGCTCTCAGTGCAAATCAACAGTTTATGCGGGTGGGGCTGTTGACCGGCTCCGGTGCCAGGAGGCCCGAAGGCGGTCTCTCCGGGGCGATATTCTCCGGACCTGTTGACTGCGCGGATTTGGTAAATTTCTCATAAGTGCATGTAGTTGCTGAAAAAACCCATGCTGCCGGAATTGCTTGGATTGGGGTCGCGTTTGCGTCTGTCGCGACCGGGTTCGGCAGTTCTCAGGCCATGGCCCGTTCCAGTCTCTGCTTCCGGCGCTCCCAGTCGGGCAACACCTTGTCGAGGAGATCGAAGAAGGCTGCCCCGTGATCGGGTTCGGCCACGTGGCAGAGTTAGTGGGTGATCACGTAGTCGATGGCATCGACCGGCGCCTGCACCAGACGGGGGTTCAGCAGCAGGCGTCCCGCCGGCGACATGGCCCCCCATCGCTGTCGGATCTGGCGCACGATGAGCCCCTTCGGCCTGAATGCCTCGGGATCCGGGAACAGACCGAGACAGAGTTCGATCCGCTCCGGAAACTTGATGTGGGCCCGGTCCGAGTATGCGATCCCGACAGTTCCGCTGGGGAACGGCGGCGGCGTTCGGAACCGACGCGGCCGCGGCAGTTGCGACTCAGCCTGCTCTTCCGGCGATCATCGCCTGCAGCAGGTCGGCGAGATGGCGCCGGTCCTCGGGTCCCAGCCCGGCGATGACCGGCCGCAGGGCCGTCTGACCCTGGCGGCGCAGCTCGGCGACCAGCAGCGCGCCGCTTTCGGTCAGATGGACATCGGTGGCCCGCCGGTCCTCGCGGCTCGGCGCGCGTGCCACGAGGCCGCGCTTCTCGGCCCGGGCGATCAGGCCCGACATCGTCTGCTTCTCGAGCCCGAGATAGTCGGCAAGGTCCGTCATCCGCAGCCGCCGGTCCCACAGAATGCCAAGGACGCGCATCAGGGACAGCGACAGGTCGTGTTCGGCTCCGATCCGGGTGATGGCAGCCATGACGATGAAGGCGGCCGTGACCAGGGCGTCGAGCAGATGAGCGTCCCGAGGGCTGTCCTGACCGTTGTCCGAAGTGTCCTGAGGCGGGGCGTGATGCTGCATGGCAGATCCTCTTGACTTGGTTCGTATTACGAATTATTTAGTTCACCATACGAACCATATCAACCCCGTGACCGAAAGGAAAGGGCGCATGAAAGCCGCTGTTGTCTCTGCCTTCGACCGTCCCCCTGCCTGCCTCGAGATCGCCGAGCCCGAGGTCGGGCCGCGCGGCCGGCTGCCGGTCAGGGTCCTGGCCGCCGGTCTGCATCATGTCACCCGCGGCCGGGCGGCGGGGCTGCACTACTCGGGCACTGGCGAGCTGCCCTTCGTCGCGGGCATGGACGGGGTCGGGCGCGGCCCGGACGGCCGGTTGCGCTATTTCGTGCAGGGCCCCGGAGAGCCGGGCACGATGGCCGAACGCACGGTCATCGATCCGCATCACAGCATCGTCCTGCCCGAAGGCAGCGATCCGGTGCTGATCGCCGGCGCGATGAACCCGGCGATGGCCTCCTGGCTGGCCCTGCGCTGCCGCCTGCCCGCGTTCCGCAGCCGATGGCCGGTCGGCTGGCGACGGCAGGTCGTGGTTCTGGGCGCCACCAGCGCTTCGGGGCAACTGGCGGTGCAGATCGCCCGGCATCTGGGTGCCGCGCGGGTGATCGCCGCCGGGCGCGACCGCGCCAAGCTGGCCCGGCTGGCGGCGCTTGGGGCCACCGACGCCGTGGCGCTCGACGACGAGTCCCTGGGCGAGATCGCCCGTGGCGCCGATGTCGTGCTCGATTTCGTCTGGGGCGAGACGGCGGCGCGGATGATGGAGCGCATGCTGCGGCACCGCGCCGACCCGTCGCGGCCGCTGGACTGGATCCATGTCGGATCGCTGGCCGGCGATGTCGCGCCCCTTCCCGGCGCAGTGCTGCGCTCGGCCCGGTTGCAGGTCATGGGCAGCGGGCACGGCGCGGTCTCCGGGCGCGAGATCCTGCGCGAACTGCCCGAACTGGCCCGGCTGATCGCGCGCGGCACCTTCCGCGTCGACGTGCGGCCCATGCCGCTGAGCGCGGTTGAACAGGTCTGGAACGAGACCGCCCCGGAGGCTGGCCGCATCGTCTTCACCCCCTGACGGCTGGTCCGTCCGCTTCCCGAAAGGAAACCCCATGCCCCCCTTCCGATCGATCGGCCTGCGCAGCTGGGCCACGCCCCTGACCATCGGGTCCTTCCTGCTGATGGCCGTCACCGGTGTGCTGATGTTCTTCGACATCGTGCCGGGCTATGTCAGCTTTGCCCATGAATGGGCCTCCTGGCTGTTCCTGCTGGGAGTGGTGGCCCATGTCGCGGTGAACCTGCGGCCCTTCCAGCGGCATCTCAAGACGCGCGGGGGGGCGGTCAGCGTCACGGCCTTCGCCCTCGTCCTTCTGGCCTCGCCGATTTCCTTCGGCCGGATCACCGCGCCGCAGCTGAAATGGCCCGTCTTCGAGAAGCTGGTCGAGGCGCCGCTGACTGCCGTCGCGGCTGTCGCGGGGCTTTCGACCGAGGTGCTGCTGGCGATCTACGCGCGACACGGCATCGACGCGCAGCCCTGGCAGAGCATCAAGGACCTGTCCGAGGCCCACGGCGAAGATGCCTTCCATCTCGTCGGGATCGCCTTCCTGCGCCAGGACCTGGGCGGAGAGGCCCCCGCTCTGCCTGCGGCCGATTGACCGGGCCCGGCAGCCGTTCAGCGCATCCTGAAAGGAGCATCCGTCATGATCCTGCATCGCAAGACTCTGGCCGCCGCCCTGACGGCATCGCTTCTGGCCCTGATCGGCCTGGCGCTCGGCTCGGTCGGGGGCGAACCAGCGCCCCAGGCAGAGCCGCAGGACCGACCGGCGCCGGTTCTGACCGTCCGGCTGGTCGAGCCGCGCATCGAAGAATGGCCCGAGCACCTGTCGGCGGTGGGCAGTGTCCTTGCCTGGCAGGAGATCAGCATCGGTGCCGAGACCGGCGGCCTGCGCCTGGCGCGACTGCTGGTCGAGGCCGGGGATCGCGTGACGGCGGGACAGGTGGTCGCCGAGCTTGCGGGCGGCACGATCGCGGCGGACCTGCTGGCCAGCCGGGCGGCGCTGCGGGAAGCCGAGGCCGCAGCGGCCGAGGCCCGGCGCGCGGCCGACCGGGCCCTGGCCCTGAAGCCGGGCGAGACGATCTCGGCCTCCAGCCGCGACCAGCTGCTCGCGGCCGCCGAAATGGCGACGGCGCGGCTCGAGGCGGCCCGGGCGCGTGTCGAGGCCGACCGGATGCGCCTGGACTTCGCCACGATCCGGGCGCCGCACGACGGGCTGATCAGCGCGGTCAGCGCGCTCGAGGGCACGGTGATCCAGCCGGGCCAGGAACTCGTGCGGCTGCATCGCGATGCGCGGCTGGAATGGCGGGCCGATCTGCCGGCTGCCGATGTGCCGAGGGTCAGGCCGGGAATGGTGGTGCGGCTTTTCCTGGGCCGGGGCATGCAGGCCGAGGGACGGGTGCGCAGCCTGTCGCCCCAGATCGATGCCGCCTCGCGCATGGCGACGGCGCATGTCGATCTCCAGCCGACGGCCGGTCTGCTGGCCGGCATCTTCGCGCGCGGCGAGATCGAGATCGGATCGCGCGCGGTCCTGACCCTGCCCGAGACCGCCGTCCTGCTGCGCGACGGCTATTCCTACGTCTTTCTGGTCGAGGACGGCATCGCCCGCATGCAGAAAGTGACGACCGGCACGCGAAGGGACGGTCGGGTCGAGATCGGCCAGGGCCTGCCGCCCCGGGCGCAGGTGGTCGAAAGCGGCGTCGGCTTCCTGGCGGACGGCGTGGCGGTGCATGTGCCTGCGCCGGGCGGCACCGCCCGGTCGGGCAGCTGAACGGAGGGGGCGATGAACATCTCCGACTGGTCGATCCGCAATCCCGTTCCCTCGGTCCTGCTTTTCGCCCTGCTGACCATCGGCGGGCTGCTGGCCTTTCTCGATGCGCGCGTGCAGAACTTTCCCGACGTGGACCTTCCCTTCGTCTCGGTCACGACCACGGTCCCGGGCATGGCCGCGGCACAGGTCGAAACCGAGGTCGCCGCTCGGCTGGAAAACGCCATGGCCACGATGCAGGGGCTGCGGCATCTTCACACCGTCGTCCAGGACGGCGCCGCCATCGTCTCGGCCGAGTTCCGGCTGGAGAAGCCCTCGCAGGAGGCGCTGGACGACACCCGCGCTGCCGTGGCCCGGGTCCGTGGCGATCTGCCGGCCGCCGCGACCGACCCGGTGGCCCGGCTGATCGAGTTCCGCAACACCCCGATCCTGACCTTCACGGTCGCCTCCGACCGGCTGGATGACGAGGCGCTGTCGCGCTTCGTGGACGAGCAGGTGACGCGCCGGCTGATGGCCGTGGCGGGGGTCGGCTCGGTCGCGCGGCTGGGCGGCGTCTCGCGCGAAGCCCGGGTCGAGCTCGATCCCGACCGGCTGGTGGCGCTGGGGCTGGGCGCGGCGGAGGTCTCGCGCCATGTCGCGGGGCTGCTGGTCGATGCCCCGGGCGGCCGCGCGCGCCTTGGCGAGGGCGAGCAGAACCTGCGCGCCACGCTCGACATCCGGACGGTGGCCGATCTCGGCGCGCTGGACATTCCCCTGCCGGGCGGACAGGTCCTGCGTCTGGACCAGCTGGCCAGCAGCATCACTGACGGCGAGGCCGAGCGGCGCAGCGGCGCGCTTCTCGACGGCAAGCCCGTGGTCGGCTTCCAGATCCTGCGGGCGATCGGCGCGGGCGATGTCGAGGTCGCCGAGGCCGTGCGCGCGGCCGTGGACGAGCTGGCCGAGGCCTATCCCGACATCCGCTTCGTCGAGGCCTTCAATTCGGTCGAGCCGGTGAAGGAGAACTATCACGGCAGCATGTCGCTGCTCTATGAAGGCATTGCGCTGACGATCGTGATCGTGGGCCTGTTCCTGCGCGATCTCCGCGCCACCTTCATCTGCGCCCTGGCGCTGCCGCTCTCGATCCTGCCCACCTTCCTGTTCATGCAATGGATGGGCTACACGCTGAACATCATCACGCTGCTGTCGCTGTCGCTGGTGATCGGCGTTCTGGTCGACGATGCCATCGTCGAGGTCGAGAACATCATGCGCCACCTCCGGCTGGGCAAGACCCCGCGCGAGGCCGCGCGCGAGGCCGCGGCCGAGATCGGCATGCCGGTCATCGCCACGACCTTCACGCTTGTGGCGGTCTTCCTGCCCACCGCCTTCATGCCGGGCCTGCCGGGCAAGTTCTTCGTGCAGTTCGGCTGGACCTCTTCGGCGGCCGTGCTGGTGTCGCTGCTCGTGGCGCGGATGCTGACACCGATGATGGCGGCCTACATGCTGCGTCCGGCCCGCGACACGCATCGCGAGCCGGTCTGGATCGCCCCCTATCTGCGCCTGGCCCGATGGTGCCTGGGGCACCGCGCGGCAACCATGACCCTGGTCGGCCTCTTCGGCCTTGCCAGCTTCGTGCCCCTCTTCTCGGGCGCGACGCAGGGCGATTTCATGCCGGCCAGCGACCTGTCGCAGATCCGCATCACGGTCGAGCTTCCCCCGGGCAGCACCTATGACCAGACCCTGGCGACCGCAGAGGAGGTGCGCAGCGCCGTGGCCGGGCATCCGCAGGTCGTCGGCGTCTTCACGGCCATCGGCGCGGGCGGCGCCTCGGATGACCCGGGGGCCGGTGTGCCGGAGGCGCGGACGGCAACGCTGACCGTCAGCCTGACCCCGCGCGGCGACCGTCCCGGCCTGACCCAGCAGGACATCGAACGCGAGCTGCGCGAGGCCGTGCGGAACGTGGCGGGCGCCCGGATCGACGTGGTGTCGGAAGAGACCTACACGCTTGTGCTTTCGGGCGAGGACAACCGGCTGCTCGAGGAATACGGCGCCGTGGTCGAAAAGGCCCTGCGCGGGCTGGCGGGCATCGGGAACGTCACCAGCAGCGCCAGCCTGCAACGCCCCGAAATCGTCATCCGGCCCGACAGCCTGCGGGCGGCGGAACGCGGGGTCAGCACCGAAGCCATCGCCGAGGCGGTGCGCGTGGCCACGCAGGGCGATCTCGACCGCTTCCTGCCCAGGCTGAACCTCGGCCAGCGCCAGGTGCCGGTGGTCGTTCGCATGACAGAGGATGCGGCTTCCGACATCGAGGCCCTCGGCCGCATTCCGGTCTCGGGCTCCAAGGGGCCGGTGCTTCTGCACGAAGTCGCCGAGCTTGCCTTCGACAGCGCCCCGGCACAGATCAACCGGCTCGACCAGCGCCGCAACGTGACCTTCGTCATCGCCCTGAACGGCCTGCCGCTGAGCGAGGTGCAGGCCAGGGTCGCCGAGATCCTGCCCGGGATCGACCTGCCCAGAGGCATGATCCTCAGCGAAAGCGGACAGGCAGAGACCTCAAACGAACTGGGGCGCGGCTTCGCCCTGGCCATGGGCGCGGGCGTGGCCTGCATCTACATCGTCCTCGTGCTGCTCTTCCATGCCTGGGTGCAGCCCCTGACCATCCTCGGCGCCCTGGTCCTGTCGGTGCCCGGAGCCCTGCTGGCGCTGTTCCTGACCGGCACCAACCTCAGCATGCCGGCAATGATCGGCATGGTGATGCTGATGGGGATCGCGACGAAGAACTCGATCCTGCTGGTCGAATATGCGATCACGCTGCGCCGCGACGAGGGGCTTGGCCGGCTCGACGCGCTGCTCGACGCCTGCCGCAAGCGGGCACGCCCCATCGTGATGACTACTTTCGCGATGGGCGTCGGAATGCTGCCCATCGCCCTGGGGCTGGGGGCCGATCCCAGTTTCCGCGCGCCGATGGCCATCGTGGTGATCGGGGGACTGATCACCTCGACGCTGCTCAGCCTGCTGGTCATTCCGGTGCTCTACACGCTGATCGACGACCTCGCCGGACTTCGCCTGCGCCGAAGACCCCAGCCGGTCGCCGCCTGAACCGCGCGGCCGCGCCGGTCACCGGAGCCGCGCCCGACCTTCCGGCCGGGATTCCCGGGCCGCAGGCGGATTGACGGGTTGTGTGCCCCCTTTCCAGACTGCCACCCCATCACGTCCGATGTCGCCCTTCAGTCAACTGGAGCGGAAATCAGAGACGCTTCGACTCTAGTCCCATCCCCTCCGCCACTTCGGTATAAAACCGGGAACGCCGATTCCCGCCGATTTCCCTCCCTTAGTGGCCATGAGCGTCTTTAACAGGACGTTTTTGTTGCCTTTGATGTAGATCGCATCGTCCGCGACCACGACACGCTGCGCGAACGCCCGGACGTGTTCCCGCCGATAACCGCCCTTTCCAAGCCGGAGCCGAGTGCGGGCTTCGGACGCCAGTTCGCGCACGGCCGCCCCGGTGATGCCCTGATGGGCCGGGCCTTTCAACATGGCCTCGGTCCTTTCGGCATCGGCCCGCGCCTGATCCCGTAGCGCGGTTAACCCCGCGATCCGTTCGCCAAGGGCAGATTCGGCCGGATCGAGCGAACCGGCCTCGATGGCGTCGTAGAGCCGCTTTAGCCGCATGTCGGCCTCGGCCGCGCGCTGGTTCAATTCGGCGATGTGCTGGCTGCGCCGCTGGACGCTCTCCTGCCGGCGATCCAGCAGCGATGCGAGAATTTCTTCGATCCTCTCGGGGTCGAGAAGTCGTTCTTCGATGTGGCCGACCACGATGCGGTCGAGCTTGTCCATGGGAATCGCCCGGCCCTTGCAGCCGGTTTCGCCCTGCCGCGCCCGGATCGAGCAGGCATAATAGCGGTAGGCCACACACTGGTACCGGCGCTGGAGCAGGTCGTCATCCTGACCGACCAGGTGCTCGATCTCGCCGTAGTCGACCGCGGCTATCGCGGCTACGGTGTGAACA
>NZ_JBGOSN010000085.1:0-8073 GCF_046335115.1 Paracoccus sp. P2
CCCCCGATAGCCTCGGAGGCATCATGACCATCAGCGTAAGGGGGGTCATTTTTGGAAGCCGATTACCCCGTTACGGGGTCAATTTTGCACGCCGGTTCACAATGACCCCGTTACCGAAGTCCTGAGCCTAGTGCGATGGTCGCAGCAAAGAGCCGCTCATCCTGGCTGTCAGATTTCCCGAACCACCTCTGACGAGGCTGCCCGGCAACTCAGCCTCGGCCTGCCGGACCTGTGAGGAACGGAGTGGGCTGAGGGGGCACCGTCAGGACCAGCGGCCACCATCGGCGCGACCAATTTTCTCGCATTGCCATGCGCGGCGTCTCCACGTTAGACTGACCTCAGGACATGGCTGGAACGTCGCGCTGTGCGAGCAGATGTTCAAATCTCCTGGCGAGCCGCAAATTCGCACATCGTCGCGCCAGTATTTTTGCGACGCCATGCTGCTCAGGACTACGCCAATGCCCGACCCAGCCCTCCATTCCCCGCCGAACGCCGCCGGGCGCTTCTCTGTAATGCATTGGAAATGCTGCGTAGTCTCTGTGCAGGCTCTTCAGGGATCGGCACGGGAATGGCACGGCAACGACAAACCACCGCATCGAAGCTTCGGCTGGTCACCGAGACCACCGATGAAGCCGTTGCGCGCGTTGCTGGCACCCGCAACCCCGACCCCCGCCTCGCCGATCTCGTCCGGCAACTCGCCCGGCAGGCTGCGGGCGATTTCGTCCAACAGGAGACGGCCCGATTGGCGGGCGGCCGCCTCCCAGACTGAGGTGTCCGCATGAAGGTCGCGCTCTACGCCCGCTACTCGTCCGACAACCAGCGTGACGCCTCGATCACCGATCAGCTGCGCATGTGTCGCCTGCGCGCCGAAAAGGAAGGCTGGACCGTCGTCGAGGAATATACTGATCACGCCATCTCCGGCGCCAGCATGATCCTGCGACCGGGCGTCCAGTCCCTGATCTCCGATTCCCTGCGCGGTCGCTTCGACATGATCATGGCCGAGGCGATGGACCGGCTGTCGCGCGACCAGGAGGATATCGCCGGCATCTTCAAGCGCATGACCTATGCCGACGTGAAGATGTTCACCCTGTCCGAGGGCGAGATCACCCATCTGCATGTCGGGTTGAAGGGCACGATGAATGCGCTGTTCCTGAAGGATCTGGCCGACAAGACCCGCCGTGGGCTGCGCGGTCGGGTCGAGGATGGCAAATCCGGCGGCGGACTCTGCTACGGCTATGATGTGGTGAAGAGGTTCGATGATCGTGGGGAAGCTGTCCGGGGCGACCGGACCATCAACGAGGCCGAAGCCGGGATCGTGCGCCGCATTTTTGCGGATTATCTCGACGGGAAATCATCGCGCACCATCGCCATGTCCCTGAACCGCGATGGCATACCGGGGCCGCAAGGCAGCGAATGGGGGCCATCGACAATCCACGGCAACCCGAAGCGCGGCACCGGCATCCTGAACAACGAGCTTTATGTCGGCAAGCTGGTCTGGAACCGGCTGCGCTATATCAAGGATCCCGACACCGGCCGGCGCGTATCCCGCCTGAACCCGGAATGCGAATGGGTCGTCCATGAGGTGCCTGACCTGCGCCTCATCGACCAAGACATCTGGGATGCCGTCAAGGCACGGCAGAGCCGCCTTGCCTATGATGTGGTCGAGACCAGTCCCAATCCCCTGAACGACCGGCGCCGCCCGAAGCATCTCTTTGCCGGCCTCGTCAAATGCGGCTGCTGCGGGGGCGGCTATACGATGATCTCCAAGGACCTGCTCGGCTGCGCGACTGCGCGCAACAAGGGCACTTGCGACAACCGGCTCAACATCCGACGTGACGCCCTCGAAGCGTCGATCCTGAACGGGCTGCGCAAGCATCTGATGGACCCTGCGCTGTTCAGGGAGTTCTGCGACGAGTTCACCAGGGAGGTGAACCGGTTGCGGATGGAGCGTGGTGCCGACCTTGAGGTTGCGCGGCGCGAATTGGACAAAGTCGGCAGGCAGATTTCTCAGATCATCGAGGCGATCACCGACGGCATGTATCACCCCTCAATGAAGGAGAAGATGACTGGACTTGAAGCCCGGAAGGCTGAACTGGCTGAGAAACTGGCCAATGCCGATGAGCCCCCTCCGCTGCTACATCCGAACATGGCGGCACTCTATGCGCAGCGGATCGGGCAGCTCTATGAGAATCTGCAAGACGAGGACGGCCGCGCCCGTGCCGCCGAAACCTTCCGCTCGCTGGTCGATCAGATCACGCTCATGCCGGATAACGGCGAACTGGCGATCGTGCTGCGCGGCGACCTCGGCGCGATCCTGCGCTTTGCGGCAGGAAAGAAGAACCCTGACTTCCTTGCAGAGGCCGAGGCTCTGGACAATCTGCTTTCGCCGGGATCGTTGGTTGCGGGAGGGTGCAACCATCTTAGCTTGCGGTCGGACGGCCGCCTCATGAGACGGGCCGATGTTGTCGAAGTTGCCAAGCAAGTAAAGATGGTTTCGGGGATCTGCGGCGATCTTCACTTGCTATTTCAGTCGGCTGCGTAGGCTCGGGCCGCACCGTTGAGTTCGGTCGCCACAAATTTTGATGCGCTGCGGATTTGGCGTTGAGAAGCAAAATCGAAGCGGCCTGAACCGGCAATTGATCGTTGATCCCGAAATTCCATTGCACACCGGCGAACGCGCGCCCTGGTGGAGAGGTCGGCCGAGACTACGGGCTCAGACGTACCGCTACTTCCAGATCGCGACCCAACGCGTTCCAATCAGCTATCCGTTGACTTCCAACTAGCCGACATAGATAGTTCCAATTGTCAGGAACTCGAGGATGGAATGTTCGAGCGGTTTGTGGAGCGCCGGGCGGAAGAAGCCCTTCTAGATACACCCGTGGTCCTCATCGTGGGGCCACGCCGGGCGGGCAAAACCACGCTCGTCAGGAAGATGGGGGAGGCCGACCGCACCTATATCACGCTAGACGACCAGACCGTGCTCGAAGCTGCGCAGGCTGATCCAGCCGGGTTCATCCGGGGCCTGAATCGAGCCATCATCGATGAGATCCAGCGCGCACCTGATCTGCTCCTCGCGATCAAGAAGACGGTCGACGAGGATTATCGCCCTGGTCGATTTCTCCTCACTGGCTCGGCCAATGTGCTGACCTTGCCGCGGGTCGCCGACAGTCTTGCCGGACGGATGGAAACGCTCCGAATGCTGCCACTGGCGAAGGCCGAGATCGACGGCAGTACTCCGACCTTCCTTGAGCGCCTCTTCGAGGGAAAGCTGCAGCAGGCCCGCAATGCGATCGTCGGTGACGAGCTCATCCATTCCACCTTGCTCGGCGGGTTTCCCGAAGCCATTGCCCGAGACAGCGAACGGCGCAGGCAGGACTGGGCGAGATCCTATCTCACGTCGGTCCTAACTCGCGATCTCAGGGACATCGCGGAGATCGAGAAGCTGACCGAGCTTCCAAAATTCGTGCGGCTGCTGGCCGAGCATTCTAGCCAGCTGGTTAACTATTCGCAGTTCGGGGCCAGCATCAATGTCAGCCATAAGACCGGGCAGCGCTATGTGGGACTGCTCGAACAGGTGTTTCTGATCGCGACGCTGCAGCCCTGGTTCACCAATGTGCTGAAGCGCATCGTCAAGACGCCGAAACTACATTTCCTTGATCCTGGCCTCCTGGCGAGCGCGCGCGGCCTAACCTTCGATAGGGTGAAGACAGACCGTGGCGCGTTCGGGGCGCTACTTGAGAGCTTCGTATTCTCGGAAGTGCTCAAGCTGATGACCGCGTCGGATCTGCGGTTGGCGCCATATCACTTCCGCGACCGGGACATGCGCGAAGTCGACATCGTGCTGGAGCGCGACGACGGGATGATCGCTGGCATCGAGGTCAAAGCGAGCGCTACGGTCAAGGCCGGTGATTTTTCCGGCTTGCGCGCTCTCGCCGACGCCTGTGGTGACCGCTTCGCGTTTGGCGCCGTTCTCTACGACAGCACGGACGTCGTGCCGTTCGGCGATCGCCTGGCAGCAGCGCCCATATCCACGTTGTGGAGCTGAATGCGATGCGTCTGCCCACGAGATCGTCACACGCTCGACGCGCCATACAGCTCGAACCTGCGTTGGGATGGACCTACTTGTCCCGCGAGGCGCTGGCCCGCGCCAAGGCGCAAATGGATGAGGAGTCCATGGGCGTGCGTGACGAGATCGGCTTTCTGACCATCCATCAGCGGTATGCCGATCATTTCTTCCCAGGCACATCGGTCCTGCATACGCGGGCGCGTTACGCGATCTTTGTACCCTGGTTGTTCGAGGACCTCGCGGGTTTGACGGGACCGGCGGCCGATCGTGCCCTACGCGAACGCGAAAGAGTGCTTGCCGGGCGGCTCCGGGAGGCAGGCGAGTCCCAGGTCATTGGCGGTCGTGTCTTTCCCAAGCCGTCCAGTCAGCCGCCATCGACCGTCTACTGGAATGCACTCGCAGTGTGGGGAATCCTGCGCCCGCGTCTTGACGGGCGGATGATTTCTCGGGCGCACGCGCATAGACTGCTGAAGGGCGTGAGGGCGGCGACCGACGATGACGGACAGCCACTCCTCGGCTTCGATCCGCCGTTCGTCCCGCTGGCAGGGCCTGCGCGCCTATCTCGACAACCCGGTCATTTTGTCATCGCTGCCAGGCAGGAATGCGGTCGAGAGGGTCATGGGAGCGGTGGTCGACGGCGGATTCGAGAGCGTTCTGGACGAGCATTTCTGGCTCCGCGCCCAGAATCTCCATGAGGGCGCAGCGGGTCTTTCCAGGGATCTGAAGGCGTCGCTCGGGCTCCGTGCCGGCAGTTTCAGCTTTCATGGGATTGGCGGACAGTCACACAAGATTCCTGTCCGTTGCCATGTCGCCGTCCCGTTCAGCGACGCGGAGGCCGAGCCGGTGGTCAAGGTGGAGGGAGGCGTCGCGCCGGCCGCCCCGGCGCGTCCAGATGAAGTGCGCCGAAGTTTCAACACGCCTTTCTGGCCGCATGTCCTGGCGACTACATCCGTTGGGCAGGAGGGTCTGGATTTTCATCCGTGGTGTTCGCATGTGGTTCATTGGGACCTGTCCTCCAACCCGCTCGACCTCGAGCAACGCGAAGGCCGCATCCAGCGTTATGCGGGTCTGTCGGTCAGGCGGAAGCTGGCGGAAGAGCTGCGCGACGAAGTGCTTGGCGATCCCGCCGTGGATCAAGGCTCTCCCTGGCGATGTGTGGAACGGCACGCGGAGCGCTTTGTCGATAAGAGCGGCCTTCGTCCGTGGTGGGTGCACGACGGTGCCGAAATCCGCCGGCACGTTTTCGAGCGTCCCTTTGGTCGGGACATGCTGCGATTCGCGCAACTTCGGGAACAGCGCATGATCTATCGACTGGCTCTCGGCCAGCCCAACCAGGAAGATTTTATTGACGTGTTGTCGCGCGGCGGGGAAGCGACCCGTGCGCTGCTGCAACCGCTGATCCTGGATTTTTCCGCGATGGGTCTGCGGCAACAACACACGACTGCCCCGGACTCATCGGCCAACGGCCATGGGCAGATGGCGGAGACCGGCGCTCCGGAATTGGATGGCGGTGACATGGCGGCGCCTGCGTTGGCAACCAACCAGCCGATGACCGACGTCAATGCTCAGCAGCGGTTGATGCCTGGGTGATCGAGGCAGACGCGAGGCGGGCCTGTGATGGCTATGCGCTGCCCAAGACCCGCAATTTCATCGCGCGGGTCTCCAGCAAATAGGTTTCGACTCCGGCGAGCAAGTGCAACCCTTCCTCGGTGATCGCCGCCCGTGACAGTCCGGGCTGAATGATGCGGACGTCAAATTCGTAGCGATAGTCCTGCCAGCTCGCTTTCAGCCGCTTGAGGAACGCGGCGTTACCATGTTCGAAGCGAGAGCTTTGCCCCTTGTCGAGGCGCAGTTTCTCGCGCCTGAGCATGTGCGTGAACATACGGTTCCCCCGAATCCGCGAGGGCGGCACGCGCAGCGTCAAGCCGACCCCTTGGGGTTGAATGCAAAGAAGCGGATCAGACCAAGGTTTGCGAATGGAAGCGGGGGTGGTGCCATGCATCTGACCGGTTGCCGGAGACCCTTCGCAGATGCCTCGCCCAGCCAGCCCTGCCGCCATACTCTCCGAGAAACCGTGTTCGTTCAAATCGGGACGGCACCCATTGCCCCATGACATTGGTGGCAGAAAGCCAGGGAATTGGTGAGGCTGGAGCCCGGTCCATCACTGCCGGTAAAGCGATAACCCGACGGCGCCGCAGGGAGGCGGAACCGGCCTTGCCGCTCAGTCCCAGAGCCCATCGGCGATTTCGCGCGCGATCATGGCGCGGGCCTTCATCATCACCTCATCGCCCGACGTGTCGACATGGCCGAAAAACCGCGCCCTGGCGCCATGCGCTGTCCAGTCGGCGTAGCGGCAATACTCGCGGGCATCGAGGCGGAACGCCCGCATGTCCTCGGCCCAATGGGGCTTGGGCTCCACCACCACAGTGACGCCGTCGCGCGTCTCCTCCCAGGGCAGCGAGCGCTCGGCTGTCCGCCTTCTCTGCGTCGGTGTTGCGTTGCTTTGGCGCCGCAACGATCGTCGCGTCCACGATCTGGCCGCCCATCGCGAGATAGCCGGCCTTGGTGAGGTGCTTGTCGAAACGGGCGAACAGGTTCTCGATCGCCTTCGCCTGCGTGAGGTGCTCGCGGAACAGCCAGATCGTCTTGGCATCCGGCACGCGGTCCCCGAGCCCCAGCCCGAGGAAGCGCATGAACGACAGTCGATCCTGGATCTGGAACTCGGCCTGGTCGTCCGACAGGCCGTAGAGCGCCTGCAGGACCATGATCCTGAACATCATCACCGGGTCGTAGGGCGGGCGACCACCCTTGGCGCCGTCGGACCGCTTCAGTGCCTTGGCCAGTGGCTTGCGGAAAACCTCCCACGGCACCAGCGCGTTCAGCTTCTCCAGCGGATCGCCGGCCTCGCTCAGCCGTACATAACGCTCGTCAATGTCCCAGAACCCAACCTGTCCCCGCATCTGCAGCCCCCGCAAATCACCGGAAGATTGAATCATGAAACGGGCGAGATGGGGAGGTTCTTCGAGGTCTCCAGATATGTCGCACCGTCGTTACAGCCGGGTCTTGCCGCAGGAAGGACACCGAATGGCGGCGCGGCGACAAGCCGGTATACCCGTAGTCCCCGACCGGCTCACGGCCAGCAGGCATCGCCCTCTGCGCGATCGTCGGCTCATCGAGTTCCGGAACGGTCGGATTCTCCCGTTCCGAGGAGGCAAAGGGCGGTATATCCTCGTCGCGCAGCCCCTTGACGGCCCATCCCCCCTCGCGGTGCGCCGGCCCACCTCACTCCGCTGATACGCAAAATGGCGTGGTAAGCTGGAACGCACCAATTTCGGAAACTTCTGCCAGACCGTCAGCGATAAGTTCTTCGCCGATAGCGCGGAACTCCTCATCGCTGAGCGCAAGGCCGTCGAGGATCTCGTTGATGTTTGAGCGATCGAGAACACAACCGGCTTCCTCGATCACGGCAACTGTGCGATCTTTCGGGGTCCCGGCATGCGCGTTGAGGGGTGCGGAAGGGCAATTTGGCGAGGTGAGCCGGAACACGCCCATTTCTGAAACATCGGCCAACCCTTCGGCGACGAGTTCCTCGCCGATAACGCGGAACTCCTCATCGCTGAGTCCGAGACCGTCGAGGACTTCGTTCACGTTCGAGGCATCGAGGACACAACCGGCTTCTTCGATCACAGCCACCGTGCGGTCCTTCGGGGTCTCGGCATGAGCGGCGAGCGGCGCAAACATGCAGGCTGCGAGCAGGATATGTGAAAGTTTCATCGTCGGGTTCACCTTCCCATGCGCTATGGTTGAAAGGTCTCCACTCGCCGTCACGCGACGGCATTCCCCAACCCTCGTGCCGGAGCCTATAGCACTGCGCTACGCACTCCGCCCCGTTCGTTCAAACGGGCTGAAGCCGGCATGAACTGAAAAGCGCTCCCGGCCACCTTCGGTATCATGGGAAGGCTGCGGGTGGGGCGGTGTCGAGGCAGGCCGTTAGCCGGAAGATACCC
>NZ_JBGOSN010000086.1:0-7425 GCF_046335115.1 Paracoccus sp. P2
TCCCTGCTGTCGCAGAAAGGGAAAAGGTGGACGACTTTTACGCCGCCCGCAGCAGCTCCATGCCGCCGCTTCCGTGGCCTAATTTCTCACCGCCGTTCTCACTGACGAACGGCTTCGCTCTACTTCTAATGATTCCGCCGAAACGCGATAAGTCATTGAATCTAATTGCATATCTTCGTTTTGCGACTACCGTTTCGCCAATCATCTTCTGTTGCGAACGGTCTCATGCAAGACGCCCGATCCGGTCCGAACCCTCTGTTGCCCGTCCGTCTGTCGGCGGGCGAACGCCTCGATGAACTCGCGCAGATTCTTGCCGCGGGGCTGAGGCGTATCCTGCCGGAACAGTCCAGTTCTTTATCTGCACCTGGCGAAGACAGTTCATTCGACATTCTCGCCCTCAAACGCCGTGTTGGTCGTCGCAAACCGAGCAACCGAGTTGGAGGGCAATAATGCCAGGAACAAAGAGAAAGACTGACGCTGCGCCATGGCAACCGGGCAACGGCGATGCGGCGGACGCGAGCGTGGTCACGCAGCTTGCAGCGCTGAAGCGAATGACGGTGGTCGAGCTGAAGGCGAAGTGGGAAAGCCTCTTCGGCACGCCTGCACCGAACAACAGCCGTAGTTACCTTGAGCTGAGGCTTGGCTACCGGATCCAGGAACTGACCCTCGGCGGGCTGGCCCGCGAAACGCGGCGGACGCTGGAACTGCTGGCGGACGAAATCGAGGGCCGGGTCGGGCGCAAGACGATCATCGCGGATCCCCGCAACCCGGTGGTCGGCACCCGCCTCGTGCGTGAATGGGATGGGGTGGAGCACACCGTCACGGTGATGAAGGACGGCTTCGACTGGCAGGGGCGCAAGTTCAAGTCGCTGTCGGCGGTGGCGCGGGCGATCACCGGCACGCAGTGGAACGGCTACCGATTCTTCGGCCTACGTGAGGCCCGGAGGGACGATCTATGAGCCGTCAGGAAGCCGTCGCGATCATGCCGCGCCGCCAGCGCTGCGCCATCTATACCCGCAAGTCGAGCGAGGAAGGGCTCGACATGGAGTTCAACAGCCTCGACGCCCAGCGCGAGGCTTGCGAGGCCTTCGTGACGAGCCAGAAGGCGGAAGGCTGGGCCACCATTCGCGAACGCTACGACGATGGCGGCTTCTCCGGTGGCACGCTGGAGCGCCCTGGCTTGAAGCGTCTCATTCAGGACGTCGAAGCCGGTCTGATCGATGTGATCGTGGTCTACAAGATCGACCGGCTGTCGCGCTCGCTGATGGACTTCGCCAAGTTGGTCGAGATCTTCGACCGCAATCAGGTGACCTTCGTTTCGGTCACGCAGTCGTTCAACACCACGACCTCGATGGGCCGCCTGACCCTGAACATCCTCCTCAGCTTCGCGCAGTTCGAGCGGGAGGTGATCGGCGAGCGCATCCGCGACAAGGTCGCGGCATCCCGCAAGCGCGGCATGTGGATGGGCGGTCACGTCCCGCTGGGCTACGACGTGCGTGACCGCAAGCTGGTGGTCAACGAGGCCGAGGCCGCGACGGTCCGGATGATCTTCGAGCGGTTCGTCGCCATCGGCTCCGCCACGACGCTGGCGAAAGCGCTCGCGGCTGAAGGCGTGCTGAACAAGCGCGGCAAGCCGATCGACAAGGGCTTCCTCTACAAACTGATCAACAACCGGGTCTACCTTGGTGAAGCCGTGCACAAGGGCACGGCCTATCCCGGCGAGCACGAGGCCATCATCGATCAGGCCCTCTGGGACAAGGTTCACAGCATCCTGCAGGAGAGCCCGCGCCTGCGGGCGAAGAACACCCGCCGCCAGACGCCGGCCCTGCTGAAAGGGATCATCTTCACCGAGACGGGCACAGCGATGACGCCGACGGCGACGAAGAAGGGCACGCGCCTCTACCGCTACTACGCGTCGATGGACCTGATCCGAAACCGCCCCACCGGCGAGACTTCCGGCCCGCTGCGCTTGCCCGCCGGCATGGTCGAGGACGCCGTCGTCGGCGAAATCCGCCGTATGATCCGCGCGCCCGAGATCGCGGCGCGGACGATCAAGGCCCTTCGCGAAGAGAGTCCGACTGTCGATGAGAAGGCGGTCGTCCAGACGCTCGGCGAGTTCGATCAGCTCTGGGCGGCGCTCTATCCGGCGGAGCAGACCCGCATCGTCCAGCTTCTGGTCGAGCGGGTGACCGTCGGCGAAGACGGCATCGCCGTAGATCTGCGCCATGAGGGGCTGGGCTCGGTCCTACGGGAAATGATGGCCCCCCGCCAGACGGAGGCCCACGCATGACCGACTCGACGAACACCATCCGGGTCGTCATCCCCCTGACGATCCGCAAACGCAATGGGCGGCCGAAGATCTTGCCGCCCGACGAGGTAACCTTACGGGATGGGCGGGCGCAGGATCCGCATGTGCTGCGCGCCATCGCCCGCGCTTGGAACTGGCGGCGGCAGCTGGAATCCGGTGCCGCTTCCACCATTCAGGATATCGCCGCGGCCGAAAAGGTCTCCGACCGGTTCGTGAGCCGCATGATGCGGCTCGCCTATCTGTCGCCGGAGGTGCTCGAACACCTCGTCATCAGGCGCGTACCGCCGGCGCTTTCGCTGAACGACCTTGTCGCTGTCGCCGACCGACCATGGGCGGAGCAGATGCGGCGCGTTTTCGATTGAGCCGACCGCGCTTGGAGGGATGGCGCACGTAACGCCGTCAAGGCATAAAGAACGGGTCGCACTCGAACAGTGAGCCGTCGCTTCATGTCTCTTGCTAAAAGACCGCCGCCTGCCGTTGACGAGAAAAAGGTCCGCGCTCTACTCGAAGCCTACGCGTGCCCGGTTCCGTTTCACGAAGTCAGAACACGATTCCTGGGAAATATTGCGACGCCATCTATGTCGGCCTCGCCGATCGCCGTCGTGAAGAACCTGTGGGGCGGCGAACTTCCCGAGTTCGAATGCCTCGATGCAGTCAACGAGCTGATCGGCGTGCTCGTAAATGGCCTCTGGAACTCCCTCACGCGTCACCAGAGGCGCAGCGAGCCCTTCCGCCTGGTTCGACCCACGGTGCAGGAAAGCAGGGTCGGGCTCGCAGGATTGGCGCTGATACGTCGGCAGGAACTCGACGGGTTCGTCGAGGGGCTTTTCAACGGCGCGGAAGTCCTCGACCTGCCACAGAAGGCATCCGCCTCGCTCGACATCCTCGGTGAGATGCGCGCCCTATTCGCTGGCATCCACGAGGTCGCCAGCGATGCCGCCAAGCCTGCGGAGTCATCCGAAATCGCCACGACGATGAAGCACCTGCGGGAAATGACCCGGATCGCGGATACCGAGATTAATCGCGTCGTTCTGGACTGCACACGCGCTCGGCGGCAGCTGATGGGCACGGTAGGCACGGCCAAGCCGACACGCCATTGAGGGTGTGTGGGTTTACCCAGACGCTCGCATCGAAACACAGCACTATGCCCACCACGGGCTGTCTCTCTCGGCCCGCCTGCCGACGCAAGCGCCGGAAACCCATCAGGTGGAGCCATAAGCCAGGCGATTGAGAAAACTGTGCTTTCATTGACCGAACCGGACCCAACTACGTTCGCTCGGTTAGAGACGGAGGGCCGTGCAGAGACGGAAATTGGACCCGGCGCCAGTCTCCGAGGTTCGGCTGCCTCGGCTAAACGCCTTTGAAACAAAAAGAAAAAGGCCCCCAACGGGAGCCTCATCTCGGGTTCGCTACAAGATAATGGCGGAGGGGATGGGCCTGACGTCGAACCTTCTCCACCCTAAGTCATTGATTTTAAATGACGCGCCTCAGTCCACAGCCGAGCTTCACTCAGCGGCTGGCATAGTTTGCTACGCCCACAACGCTGAACGACAAGAGCCGCGATGCTCTCATAAGCTGTTGTCGATCGCCCGAGCTCGCGGCTAGGGTCAGGACCCATTGATCTGCTTGAGGCTGCCGTTGCTGCGTGATTCAAGGCCCCGAACTGACGGGGGTGACGATGAGCAATCTTTACTGGCTGACGGACGAGCAGATGGAGCGGCTGAGGCCGTTTTTCCCGAAGAGCCATGGCAAGCCCAGGGTTGATGATCGGCGGGTTCTGAGCGGGATAATCTTCATCAATCGCAATGGCTTGCGATGGTGCGATGCGCCTCGGGAGTATGGACCGCCCAAGACCCTCTACAACCGCTGGAAGCGGTGGGGCGACATGGGGGTGTTTGCCCGGATGATGGAGGGTCTGGCCGCCGAAGGCACCGAGCACAAGACCATCATGATCGATGCGACCTACCTGAAGGCGCACCGCACGGCTTCGAGCCTGCGGGCGAAAAAGGGGGGCCCGACGACCAGCGCGGGCGTCTGATCGGGCGCACGAAGGGTGGCTTGAACACCAAGCTGCACGCCGTCACGGACGCCAAGGGTCGTCCGCTGAAGTTCTTCATGACCGCAGGACAGGTCAGCGACTATACCGGTGCCGCCGCCCTGCTGGGCAGTCTGCCAGCCGCCGACTGGATGATCGCAGACCGGGGTTATGACGCCGATTGGTTCCGGGATGCGTTGAAAGACAAGGGGATACGCCCCTGCATCCCCGGCCGGAAGTCGCGCGGCAAAGCCGTCCGTTACGACAAGCGGCGCTATCGCCGCCGCAACCGGATCGAGATCATGTTCGGCCGGTTGAAGGACTGGCGCAGGGTCGCCACCCGTTACGACAGGTGCGCCAAGACCTTCCTCTCCGCCGTCGCCCTCGCCGCAACCGTCATGTTCTGGCTTTGACAATCAATGAGTCTAGAGCCTAGGACTTGGCGAACCCACCGCAGCCCCCGCTGGCGACCTGATCAAGGACGGCACCGAGGCGACGTTCATGGCCGACGTGGTCGAAGCCAGCCGCGACGTGCCGGTGATCGTGGATTTCTGGGCCACGTGGTGCGGCCCGTGCAAACAGCTTGGCCCGGCGCTGGAGGCCGCGGTGACCGCCGCCAAGGGCAAGGTGCGCATGGTCAAGATTGACGTCGATCGCAACCAGGCCATCGCGGCGCAGATGCGCATCCAGTCGATCCCGACGGTCTACGCCTTCTTCCAGGGCCAGCCGGTCGATGGCTTCCAGGGTGCGCTGCCGGCCTCCGAGGTGAAGAAGTTCGTCGACAAACTGGCGGCCATGGCCGGCGACGGTGGGCTGGCCGATGCCCTCGCCGCGGCCGAAGAGATGCTGGAGCAGGGCGCGCTGGCCGATGCCTCGGAAACCTTTGCCGCCATCCTCGGCGAAGAGCCGGAGAACGCTGCTGCCTATGCGGGCCTCGTGCGCTGCCATCTGGCGGCCGGCAATCTGGATCAGGCCGAGGCCTTCGCCACTGCCGCGCCCGCTGCGGTCGCCAAGTCCAAGGAGCTTTAGGCAGCCAAGGCGCAGATCGAACTGGCCCGGCAGGCGGCCAACGCCGGCCCCGAGGCCGAGTTGCGCGCGGCGGTCGACGCCGACCCCGCCAACCATCAGGCCCGCTTCGACCTTGCCGTGGCGCTGAACGCGGCCGGCAAGACCGAAGAGGCCGTGGATCAGCTGCTGGAACTGTTCCGGCGGGACCGCGAATGGAACGACGGCGCGGCCAAGGCGCAGCTGATGACCATCTTCGAGGCGCTGAAGCCGCAGGATCCCATCGTCCTGAAAGGCCGTCGCCGCCTGTCGTCGATGATCTTTGCCTGATCGTCCGGGCGGACTAGATTACCTCCCATGATCCGGCCCGCTGACCTTCCCGAGACGATCCCGGTCTTCCCGCTTCCCGGGGCGCTCTTGCTGCCCCGGGGCCGGTTGCCGCTGCATATCTTCGAGCCACGCTACCTGGCGATGGTCGAGGATTGCCTGAAGACCAAGACCCGCCTGATCGGCATGGTGCAACCGCGCGAGACGCCGGGCGGCGAAACCCGCCTGCAATCCATCGGTTGCGTCGGCCGGCTGACCTCGTTCTCGGAAACCGAGGACGGGCGCTACATGATCACGCTTTACGGCATCAGCCGGTTCCGGATTCGTGAAGAGGTTCAGGGCTTTACCCCCTATCGCCGCTGCGCGGTCGACTGGGCCTCCTTCACCCGCGACCTTGGTCAGGCCGAAGAGGACCCGCGCTTTGACCGCCCGGCATTTCTGGAGCTTCTGGCACGGTTCTTCACCGCCGAGGGGCTTTCGGCCGATTGGGACAGCCTGAAAGAGGCCGAGACCGAGTTGCTGATCAACTCGCTGTCCATGCTGTCGCCCTTCTCGCCCGAGGACAAACAGGCCCTGCTTGAGGCGCCCGACCTGGGCACCCGGCGCGAAACGCTGGTGACGTTGATCGAATTTGCCCTGCGGGGCGGCAGCGCGGACGAGGTGTTGCAATGACCGGTGTCGTCGTTCCCGACCGCCGCATGCTTGAGGCGCTGGTCTGCCCGGTCACCCATGCCGTCCTGACCTGGGATGCCGACCGGCAGGAACTGATCTCCAAGGCCGCGCATCTGGCCTTTCCGGTGCGCGATGGCATCCCGGTGATGCTGGTCTCCGAAGCCCGCCCGCTGGACTGACCGGGGCGATTCCCCGCGCTTTCCGACGATTCCGCAATCTGGCAGTCCAGACTGGCACGCGGCATGCTCTCTGCGCCCAGCAAGGACAATATGTCGCATGACAGGCTTTTGGCGGGCCGACTGCCAAACTGTCAGAAACGCCGTCCGGTAAGATCGTGCATTTCGGACGTATCCTTGCGGCGCCTGCCAAACTGGCACCTCTCCAGCGGGCTTCTTCCTGTCTAACCCACAGAAAACACTGACATTTATCCCAGCACTTTGTTAGCATTCCGGCTGGCGGAGCGCTCTGCTCTCGGTTGCAGATGCAGCCGGTGAACCGGGAGTGCTCCGAATTTGACTGGGGGAAGCCATGCGCCATCCGACGATCCTGCTGACCGCTTGCCTGTCCGTCTGGGCCAGCACGGCGCCCGGGCAGGATCTTCCGGTGGCGGGAACGGCGCCGTGGGAACGGCCTGCTGGCGCCCCGGTCATCGCCGAGATGGTCAAGGATGCGGCCTGGTATGCGCTGGCACTTACCGGCGTGGACCAGCCCTATCCGGCCAGCCTGCGCTTCCTGGAAGACCAGGGCGCCTGGTTCTCGCCTTTCACCCATCCGGGCATGACCGGCCCGTACGACATCCGCCACTGGCATGGCGGTGAATGATCCCGGCCCTTTCGGACTGGGGTGGCAAGGGGTTCCCGCAAGCGTTCGGGACCTGGAACAAGAGAGAGGAGTATTAGGGATGAGGAAATCGATGAAGGTCGGACTGGCTGCGATCCTGTGCGCCAGCGCCATCGTCTCGGTCGCATCCGCAGAGGGCATGTCCGGGATGGACGGCATGAGCGGCATGGACGGCATGGGCGGCATGTCCGGAATGGACGGCATGGGCGGCATGTCGGGCATGGATGGCATGTCCGGG
>NZ_JBGOSN010000087.1:0-7306 GCF_046335115.1 Paracoccus sp. P2
CACATCTCGCCCCTCGGATGGGCGCACATCTTACTCACAGGGGAGTACAGGTGGCCGAAAAGAGCTTAGCGTAGGATTTAGCACCGTCCGGCAGCAGACCCCTACCTGGCCGGCGACAAGGGCGCGACCTTCACCCTGACCCGCGAATTCGCCAATGGCTGGCGCATCGGCGCCTTCGCCACCAAGACCGACCTGAGCGACGAGGAATTCGGCGAAGGCTCGTTCGACAAGGGCATCACCATCTCGCTGCCGATTTCCTGGGCCGCGGGCACGCCGACGCGGGATCGCGCAAGCAGCACGCTGCGGTCGCTGTCGCGTGACGGCGGGGCGCGGGTGAACGTGGACGGGCGGCTCTACGACAAGGTCCGGGACGCGCAATCCGTCAAACTTTACCAAGGCTGGGGGAGGTTCTGGCGATGATCGCGACCCGTATCCACAAGGCCGCCCTTTCGGCGCTGCTGATCGCCGGCCTGGCCGCCTGCGGCAACGACGATACCGGCCGGGAGGCCAACCCGCTGCTGATTGCCGCCAAGACGGCCGGCAGCACCTTGGCCGGAATGCGCGGCGGCGAGGCGCAGGAGGCCCCGGCCCCGCGCACGCCCGAGCAGATGGCCGCCGAGGCGCTGCGGGTCAACCCGGCGCCGCTGATCCTGGTGGGCTTCGAATCGCTCGGCCGGACGCAGGTCATGGCGATGACCGGCCAGAACGGCGCCATGCGCACCTATATGGCGCCCTCGAAAGAGGCGCTGATCCTGCGCGACGGTATGGTGATCGGCACGCGGGGGCTGGGCAACGACCTGTCCGTCGCCGAGCCGCAGACCGAGGCGCTGATCCGCGCCGGCCGCTCGGGCTCGGCCCCGCGCGTCATGCGCTATTACAGCGGCGACGGGCTGGAGAGGCCGCTGAGCTTTAACTGCACCACCGGGCCGGGACCGGCGGCGGGCGTGATCCTGGAAAGCTGCGAGGGCCACGGGGCACGTTTCCAGAACAGCTTCATGCCGCAGGGCGGGCATCTGCCGGTGTCGCGGCAATGGCTCGGACCGCGGCTGGGCTATATCACCATCCAGGTGCTGCGCCCCTGACGGGCCCGCGAGAGACGACATGAAAACCGGCCCCGCGCGGCCGGTTTTTTCATGCCTCCGGCCGGGCGGCGAACGGCAAGGCGTCGGACATGAAAAAAGGGCTGACCAATGGCCAGCCCCTCTGAAACTTCGCGGAACCGAGGTTCCGTTCAGCGATCAGCTGTCGTCGTCATCCGAGGCGATGGCGGCGATGACGCCCAGCAGCAGCAGAGCCGGAACGACGAGGCCAGCGTTGGTCGAAGCGGGCTTCTCGTCAACGACAACCGGCTCGACTTCAACGACCGGGGCAACATAGCCACCGGCGAGAGCGGTCGAAGCCGACAGGCCCAGGGCCAGGGCGAAGGTAGCGAATTTGGTCATGATCATGCTCCGTTCAGTACTTTGACGGCTGCCGTTTCCGGCAACATCGCTGAGACAGTCGCATAATCCCAAGGACTTGGAAAGCGGTCTTGATCGGGAAATCACGCGCGCCTCGGGCGACTGTTGCATAATAGCCAACACCTCTTGCGCTCGGCGAGATGCCGCCGCCGGATCGGCGGAAACTCGCGGGTTCCCGCCTGCGCGCAAGCCTGGATCATTTCCTGCAAACCACCAATGTTGCTGCATAAATCAGCGCCGAACAGGCCACGATCGAGGGGCCCGCGGGCGTGTCGAACCAAAGGCTTGCCCAAAGTCCGCCAAGGACCGAAACCGCGCCGATCAGGGTGGCGGAACCCGCCATCCGCTCGGGCGTTGCAGAGAATCCCCGCGCCGCCGCTGCCGGCACGATCAGCATGGCCGAGATCAGCAGCGCCCCCACGATCCGAATCGCGATGGCCACCACCAGCGCCAGCGCAAGCGACAGGATCAGCCGCTCGCGCGCCGGATCGATTCCCGCTGCCATGGCCAGTTCCTCGTTCACCGAAGCCGTCACCAGCCGCTGCCAGCGCCAGATCAGCAACCCCAGGACCGCCGCCGCGCCGGCCCAGATCCAGGCCAGGTCGGTCCGGGTCACGGCCAGAATGTCGCCGAACAGGAACGCGTCCAGCCCCACCCGCAGCGAGGGCACGAAGCTGACCCCCACCAGCCCCAGCGCCAGCGCGCTATGGGCCATGACGCCCAGCACCGTGTCCATGGACTGCCCGCGCGCGGTAAGCTGCGCCACGATCAGCGCCATGGCCACCGCCACCGCCAGCGTGCCCAGATAGATCGGCAGCGAGAAGACGAAGCTCAGCGCCACGCCCAGGATCGCCGCATGGGCGGTCGAATCGCCGAAATAGGCCATGCGGCGCCAGACCACGAAGGAACCCAGCGCCCCCGTCGCCAGCACAAGGCCAAGCCCCGCCAGCACGGCTCGGGTCAGGAAATCGTCAAGCATGGGGCCTCAATGCGTATGGGCGCAGGCCGGGCCGTGGTGATGGCCCTCTGCGACATGGTCGTGGTCGTGGTCGTGGTGATGCTGGTAAAGCGCCAGCGTGCCCTGCGATTCGGCGCCGAACATGGCGCGATAGGCGGGGGCGGCGCTGACCGCCTGCGGCGTGCCCTCGCAGCAGACATGGCCGTTGAGGCACACCACCCGGTCCGAGGCGCGCATGACCACCAGAAGATCGTGGCTGACCATCAGCACGGCGGCGCCGGTCTCGGCCCTGACCTCCTCGATCAGCTTGTAGAAGGCGACGATGCCGGGCTGGTCCAGGCCCTGCGTCGGCTCGTCCAGCACCAGAAGCTGCGGGTCGCTGAGCAGGGCGCGGGCCAGCAGCACGCGCTGGAACTGCCCGCCCGAGAGCGCGGTGATCTGCCGCCGCTCCAGCCCCGGCACGCCGGTCCGTTCCAGCGCCGCGGCGGCCTGCGCATCGCCCACCCGGCGCGGCAGCGACAGGAAGCGGCGCACGGTCATCGGCATCGCCCGCTCGATATGCACGCGCTGCGGCACATAGCCGATGCGCAGCCCCGGCGCCCGCTCGACCCGGCCCGAGGCCAGCGAGACATGACCCAGAAGCGCCCGCACCAGCGTCGATTTCCCCGAGCCGTTCGGCCCCACCACGGTGACGATCTCGCCGGGGCGGATCAGGAAATCGACATGGTTCAGCACCGGCAGGTCGCCGCCATGGCTGACCGACAGGTCGGTGGCATGGATCAGCGCCGTCACAGGCCGGCCTCGGTGCAGCGCGCGCAAAGGCCCAGCAGCTCGACGGTGCTGCGCTCGATGCGAAAGCCCGAGGCCCCGGCCAGCCGGTCCAGCGCCGCGCGCAGATCGGGTGCATCGGCCTCGGCCACCTGCTCGCAGCCGCGGCAGATCAGGAAGGCGGGCGAATGGTCGCGCTCGGCCGAAAGGCAGGCGGCATAGGCGTTCAGCCGCTGGACACGATGGGCCAGCCCCTGCTCGACCAGGAAATCCAACGCCCGATAGGCCACGGGGGGCTGCTTGCCGAAGCCTTCGGCCGACAGCCGCTCCAGCACCTCATAGGCGCCCATGGCGCGATGCGATTCCAGCAGGATCTCCAGTGCGCGCCGGCGCACCGGGGTCAGGCGCACGCCCTCGACCCTTGCCTGTTCCTCGGCGCGGCGCAGCACCGCTGCCGCGCAATGGGCATGGTCGTGTTCGTGGAACGGGTCGGGGGGGGAGTCCGGGCTGGCCATGATGTTATATCGTTACATTTCCACTTGACGAGTTACGATATAACATAAATAACCTTGGCGTTTCCGCAAGTGAGTCCGCCATGATCCGATATTCTTCCCTGCTTCTTGCCGCCACCTTGGGCAGCACCGCCCTGCCCGCCTGGGCCGAGGTGCCGCGTGTCGTGACCGACATCCCGGTCGTCGGCGCCCTGGTGCAGCAGGTCATGGGCGAGTTGGGCCAGCCCGAGATCCTGCTGCAATCCGGCGGCGATCCGCATGACTATCAGCTGCGCCCCAGCCAGGCGCGCGGCCTACAGGATGCCGGCCTGCTGGTCTGGGTCGGCCCGGAACTGACCCCCTGGCTGGAACGCGCAACCACGAGCCTTGCCCCGCAGGGCGAGATGCTGACCCTGTTGGACCTGCCCGCCACGCAACGCCGGGACTATGCCGGCGGCGCGCATGACCATGACCACGATCACGGCCACGCCGAGGAACATGGGCATGAAGGCCATGATCACAGCGGCACCGATCCCCATGCCTGGCTGGACCCGGCGAACGGGCAAGCCTGGCTGGCCGCCATCGCCGAAACCCTGTCCCGCCGCGACCCCGACAATGCCGCCGTCTATGCCGCCAATGCCGCGAAGGCGACCGAGCAGATCGCCGCGCTGGACGAGGAACTGAAGGCCATGCTGGCCCCCGTCCAGGGCAAGCGTTTCATCGTCTTCCATGATGCCTATGGCTATTTCACCGGGCATTACGGGCTGGAGCCGACCATCGCGGTCAGCCTGGGCGATGCCTCGGCGCCTTCGGCCGCGCGGCTCCAGGCGATTCGCGGCGAGATCGCCGAAAAGGGCGCGGTCTGTGCCTTTCCCGAGGCGAATCACGATCCGAAACTGATCGCCGCGGTGATCGAAGGCAGCGACGTTCGCCAAGGTGCCGCGCTCGACCCGGAAGGTGCCGGCGCGCGCCCCGGCGCCGGGCTTTACGTCGAGATCCTGCGCGACATGGCCTCGGCGCTGGCCGATTGCCTGGGAGCAGACTGATCTGTCAAAACCAGCGCCGCATCCAGGGGCGACGGAGAGGCGGGCCTGAAATGGCCCGCTTTTCTCTTTTTAAATCAGGCTATTGCGCCATGAACAATTCCCGACTATTTTCCTTTGACATCTCTTAGAAAATTTGTCAGGTTACACTCACCGCGACAGAAACGAGGAACTGGACATGACCGCGACCCGCCCCGCCGAATTCACGCGTCCCGGCGTGACCGCCCTGCAACGACTTCCCGAATATGACGCTGAACTGCTGACTGCCGGCGGCAATCAGGCGCTGATCGTGCTGGGCGACCAGGTGTACAACCTGCGCATCACCCGCGCCGGCAAGCTGATCCTGACCAAGTAAGCCGCAGGCGAGGGACCGGCCCCGCAGGCGGGCCTTTCCTCCGCATTGCGCGATGCAGCGGGGCCGCGATCATCCCGGCGTTCCGCGATGTCGCATCATCCGCGCCGGCGCGATCAGCCGCGCCGCGGGCCTTTTCCCTCTGGCCGCGCTCCCTTTCCGGGGGCGCGACTGGTTTTTGGGGCGCCGGGTTTGGTGCCGGATTTTGCGCCGGGCTTGCCGGGCTGGAAGCCGCGGGCAGGCTTGCCCTGGCCCTTGGGCTTGAAGCCTGCCTCGCCGCGCGGCTTGAAGCCGCGCTCGCCCTCGGCGGCTTTCGCGCCGCCCTTGAAACCGGGCTGACCGCCGCGCGGACCCTTGCCGAAAGGCTTGGTATCGCGCGCGGGCTTGCCTTCGCCCTCCGGGCGGCGCGCAAAGGGCCTGCGCTCGCCATCCTCACGCCGGGCGAAAGGCTTGCGTTCCCCATCCTCGCGGCGCGCAAAGGGCTTGCGCTCGCCATCCTCGCGTGGCTTGCGCGGACGGGCGTCGCCCTCGGCCCGCTTGGCAAAGGGCCTGCGCTCGCCATCCTCACGACGGGCAAATGGCTTGCGCTCGCCATCCTCGCGGCGCGCAAAGGGCCTGCGCTCGCCGTCCTCGCGCGGCTTGCGCGGGCGGGCATCGCCCTCAGCCGCGCCGCGCTCGCGGAAGCTGCGCGGCTTGTCCTCGGCCTCGCCGGTCAGAAGCCCGCCCAGTTGGTCGCGCAGCACCTTGCGCTTGACCTCGCGCACCTCGTTCTCCTCCAGCCCGGTCAGCTTGAACGGGCCATAGCCGATGCGGATCAGCCGGTTCACGATCAGCCCGACATGGGCCATGGCGCGGCGGATCTCACGATTGCGGCCCTCGCGGATGCCGACGGTCAGCCAGGCATTGGCGCCCTGCTGGCTGTCCAGGCTGATCTCCATCGGCGCGAATTCCTCGCCATCGATGGTGACGCCGCGGCGCAGCGGCGCGAAGGTCAGGTCGTTGGGCTGGCCGTTCACCCGCACGCGATAGCGCCGCAGCCAGCCGGTGGTCGGCAGTTCCAGCCGGCGCTTCAGCTCGCCGTCATTGGTCAGAAGCAGCAGCCCCTCGGAGTTCAGGTCGAGCCGGCCCACGGTCATCACCCGCGGCAGGTCGCGCGGCAGGGCGTCGAACACCGTCTGCCGCCCCTTTTCGTCCGAGGCCGAGGTCACGAGACCGACCGGTTTGTAGTAAAGCCACAGCCGCGTCTCCTGCGGCTCGTCAAGCGGCTTGCCATCGACACGGATCCTGTCCGAGGGCGTCACGTCCAGCGCCGGGCTGTCGATCTTTTGCCCGTTCACCGTCACGCGGCCCTCCAGGATCATCCGCTCGGCCTCGCGGCGCGAGGCGGCGCCGGCACGCGCCATCACCTTTGCGATGCGCTCTGGCTTGGCGGCAGGCTTAGCGGCGGCGGGTTTCGGGGCGGTTTCGGGCGTGTCGGTCATGGCGATCTCCTGCGCATCTCTGCGGTGGCAAAGCGGTGCTTTTACGCTTAACGCCGCAGGATGGAAAGCAGTTCTTGCGCAAGGGGCACGCGCAGGCGAAAAGCGCGCATGGATTTTGCCTCGCACATGCCCGCCGCACTGGAGGAAGCCCGCGCCGCCGCCCGGCGCGGCGAGGTGCCGGTGGGCGCGGTGCTGATCGGCGCCGACGGGCAGGTGCTGGCCCAGGCCGGCAACCGCACGCGCGAGATGCGCGACCCGACCGCCCATGCCGAGATCCTGGCGATCCGCGCTGCCTGCGCCGCCCTGGGCTCGGAACGCCTGCCCGGCGCGCGGCTCTGGGTGACGCTGGAACCCTGCCCGATGTGCGCCGCCGCCATTTCGGCCGCCCGGATCGCGGTACTGTATTACGGGGCCGAGGATCCGCGCATGGGCGGCGTGCATCATGGCGCACGGGTCTTCGACCATCCACAATGTCACCACCGGCCCGAGATCGTGGACGGCATTTCGGCAGAAGAATCGCGCCGGCTGCTGCAAGAATTCTTTCGCGAACGCCGCTGAGATGAGAAAACCCGCGTCACGAAAGCGTCGCGAAGGGTGCTTGCGCTGCACCGCAGCATGGATAGGATGCCCGCCGGGCGAACAAGGGGGGACTGCATGTTCCGTAAGATTCTGGTAGCGAACCGTGGCGAGATTGCGATCCGCGTGATGCGGGCTGCGAACGAGCTGGGCAAGAAGACGGTCGCGGTCTATGCC
>NZ_JBGOSN010000088.1:0-7100 GCF_046335115.1 Paracoccus sp. P2
TCTGCTCGTCGGTCAGCCAGTACAGGTCGCTCATGTCACCGCTCCGTTTTCCGAGCCGTGAATCACGTAGCACACTGAAAATCAATGCATCCTGACCCTAGACATGACCAGAATCGCCCTGTGCAGTGTCGAGCTCCCCTGTTTGTCCTGCGTCGCTCAACTTGAGGAGGAGAATGTCTTAAAACTCTTCGGCACGTGGTTATAAGCTGATTCTATTATGCGCCAACCGCAGCAGGAATCCCTTCAAAGGTTTTAGGATGGTCTGCCCAAGTTTCGCGACAGAATCGCCGGCATTTTTCTTGGAAATCCTGTCGCAAAAGCCCGATGCAAAAGTCAAAGCTTGTGCGACAGACTTACGCATCAGGTCGCGACGCGGAATCCGGGCCGCTGCGCTCTATTGCATGGCCTAGAGATCAAACTTACCTCATGGCGAATAGCTCGTGATGGAACCGCTTCGCGACTGGCAGTCCCTGCGCGGCAAAATCCCGCCGCAGCGCCTCACCGAACCCCGTCGGACCGCAGAACCAAATGCTGGCGTCGCGCCAATCCGGCACAGCCGCACGAATACGCTCGCCGGTCAGTAGGCCGTCGCGGGAATCAACCAGGACATGCAGACGGACGCCCGCCGATTTCGCATCCGCCGTCAGCTTGGCGATGGCCTTCTCGTCATAGTCGGCGGTCGTGTGAAACAAGTCGATTACGGGATGAGGCTGGACCAGATGCACGCGCCGTTCTTGCGTCAGATGCTTCATGCCGGCGATGAACGGCGTGATGCCGATGCCGCCGCCGATCCAGATCTGCCGGGGCTGACCGTTGTCGAAGTCGAAACAGCCATACGGCCCTTCGATCCTGACCTCCTGGCCCACGTTCAGCTTCTCGCGCAGACGGCTGGTGTGGTCGCCGAGTTCCTTGGTCACGAAGGTGATGCGTGGATCCTTTTCGTTCCAGGCAGAGGCGATCGTGTAGGGATGAGCCCCTTCGGTACGGTCGGACAGGGCGAAGGCAAACTGGCCAGGCTTGTGGCCGGGCCAGCCCTGTTGCACCTCGATCTCTGTCTCGAGAGCCTTCACACCCGGATAGTAATGGAGCGAGGCGATCCTGCCCCGAACCTGCCGCCCCGCACCGACGAGGCGTAGCAAGACTACGACCGCCGCATAAGTACCTGCCGCAAGAAGCAGCGCCATCACCGCGCCGATTGGCGACGTCCAGTAGCTGAACGTGGTCAGCACCACGGCATGGAACACGAGTATCAGGTAGACGACGGCCAACAAGCGGTGCGTTTTATAGAACAGCTGGTAGGGGAAGTATTTGAGGAGTGCCAGCACGATCAGCAGCACGGCAGCATAGAAGGCCCATTCGCCCAGACCCTCCGCCGTTCCGCGTTGGCTCATGAGAAGCTGCTCGATCGGGTTTTCCAGGGGCGGTCTCTCGCCGCGCACGGGCCGCTCGATCAAGCCCCAGCCCACCGCCCATTTCGGACCCTGCCCCCAGAGCCAGTGGACCACCGAGACGACGAGGGCCGCTATGCCCAGCCATTTGTGCAGCCGGTACATCTTGTCCAACCCGCCGAACCACCGTTCCGGCCAGCGCGGCCGCAGCGCCAAGATCATGGCAACGCTCATTGCAGCCATGGCGATGATGCCAGTGTACTGGACCATCGTTCCCCGAAGCACGAAGAAATTGGCCGGTTGGAATACCGTGGGCTCCGCGACCAGCCACAAAACGGTCAACAGTGCCAGAGCGCCCCAGAAGGTCAGCTTGATGTGCTGCATCGCGGCGAGTTCTTTCTATAGTGGCCACTGTGCTTTCGTGTATCGCAGGAAGGATTCAGACTCGTTGACGCAGGTCAAGAGTGGAACTTGCCACGCATTTGTCGCGAAATCGTGAAGACTACTCGAACCTGGCATCGCCTTTGACGATGCCTCGGCGTTGGCATTGGCCGCGCTTCCGGAGCGCGGGCATACGCTGGCGATCGTTCCTCTCGATGGGTGCATCGCGGGAATCTTGTGCCTTTCGATCAATTGTGCCCCTCGGCCGCCGGCCATCGCCCGGCTTCATGACATTGGAATCCGGCACATCACCAGGCTAACCGCGAGCAGCTACAGGTTCCCGCCGCTCGTCTGCCCGACGACAAGCTCCACCTTATCCCTCGGTTTCAGGCCGAGGGCACCAAGTCGCCATGATCGGCGACGGCATCAACGACCTCCCGAGCTGACCGCCGCCGATACCTTGATCGCCACGGGTGCTGCGGGGTCCGACGTGGCGATCGAGACCGCCAACATCGCGCTGATGGCTAACGATCTGGACATGCTGGCCGAGGCCACGGCGATCTCGCGCGCGACGTTGCGCAACATGCGCCAGAACCTTGTCATTGCGCTCTTGACGGTGGCCGGGCTGCTGGCGGGCGTGTTCAACGGCGATGTGCATATGGCCGAGGGCATGCTGATCCATCAGCTTTCGGTACTGGTGGTGATCGCCAACGCCATGCGCCTGCTGCGCGTCCCGCGCGGGCCCGGCGGGCGCCGACCTGTGCCGGCAGCGGTGCCCGCGACCGCCTAGGCGCGTGTGCCTCATCAACAATTCCGCTCCCGTGCCCATGGCGCGGGGGCGTTTTCATGGGGGATGACATGACCGATAGCAATGATGCCAGACAGATCGGCGAGGTTCTGGATTTCTGGTTCCCCGAGGGCCGGGCGCTGGATATCGACACCGCCCGCCATGCCGAGCTATGGCGCTGGCGGATGCATGGCGGCGCGGACGGTACGATTGCGGCGCGCTTTGGCCCGCTGACCGAACGCGGCGCGGCGGGAGCGCTGGATCATTGGGCAGGGACGCCCGAGAGCCGGCTGGCGCTGATTGATCGTGGTGCTGGACCAGTTCCCGCGCTCGCTGTGGCGGGGCAGCCCGCGGGCTTGGGCGCAAGACCCGGCGGCATTGGCGCAGGCGCTAGAAGGGTTGGAAAACGGAGACTGGGCGGCACTTGGCCTGCCGTGGTTCCAGATCGCCTTCACCCAGCCCCTGGGCCATGCAGAGGGGTCGGACCATCTGGCCCGCATCGACCGGCTGATCGCCCTGCGCCGCGACATCGCCGCCCGCGCGCCGGCGCCGTTGCGGCCGCTCTATGCCTCGCTCGTCGATCAAGCGGGGCAGGTGCGCCGCATCATCGCCAGCTTTGGCCGCCACCCGCACCGCAACGCCATCCTTGGCCGCAGATCGACGCCCGAGGAGGAAGCCTATCTGGAAAAGGGCGCGTTTCCGCATCTGCGCGTCTTTCGGGGGTGAGCGCATCCCCACGGTTCAGGTGGGCTGCGCGACACCCGTCAGCGCCTGTCCGGCAACAGACGCCTTCGGCCGGCGGATCGGGTCCGACAGCAACCGCAGCCCGTTCAGCACCACCAGCACGGTGCCGCCTTCATGGCCAATCACCACCAGCGGCAACGGCAGATCGAAGAACAGCCCGCCGATGACCAGAACCACCATGGCGCCGATGGCGAAGGTCAGGTTCTGCCGGATCACCCTTGACGTTCGGCGCGACAGGCGGTGCGCGTCCGCAAGCCGCTCCATATCCTCGGACAGCAGCGCCACATCGGCGGCCTGAAGCGCCACCTCGGACCCGACCGCGCCCATGGCGATGCCGACATCGGCGCGGGCCAGCGCCGCGGCGTCGTTCACGCCGTCGCCGACAAAGGCGACGCGGCCGGTTGCGGCCAGTTCGCCAACCGCGCGAACCTTGTCCTGTGGCAGCATTTCGGCGTGAGTCTCTTCGGGCCCCAGCCCAAGCCGGGCGCCGATGCGCAGCGCCACCGGCCTGCGATCCCCGGTCATCATGACGATGCGGCCGACACCACTGTCGCGCAGGGCCGCGATCGCCCCGGCGGAACTGGCCCGTGCCTCATCCGCCACGCTGACGGCGCCCAGCACGGTGGCGCCGCGACCCAGGTAGACGACCGTATTGGCGCCATCCGCCAGCGCCTGCAACGCGGGGTGATCCGTTGCGGCCTTCATGTCCTCGGCAAGATAGGCATTGCCCGCCCAAACCGGGCCAAGTGCATCGGACCCTTCGATGCCGATGCCTGGCCGGGCGTTCACATCGGCCACCTGCGCCGGATCAAGCCTGCGGCTGGCGACCTCACGGCGGATCGCGGCGGCGATATGATGCTCGGAATGCGCCTCCAGCCCCGCCAGCAGCGACAGGAACCCGGCCTCGTCGCCATCCAGAGCGACGATTTCCGTCACCTCGGCGCGGCCGGTGGTCAGGGTGCCGGTCTTGTCGAAGGCGAAGATATCGACCTCGGCCAGCGTCTCCAGCGCGCCGCCGCCCTTGAACAGAACACCGCCCCGCGCCGCCGCCGAAAGGGCCGACAGGATCGCGGCGGGGACGGAAATGACGATGGCGCAGGGGCTGGCGGCGACCAGCAGCGTGGCGGCGCGGTAAAGCGCCAGTTCCCAGTCGCCGCCCAGCCACCAGAACGTGGCAAAGGCGATCACCGCACCCGCCAGCACCGCGACCGTGTAGCGTTGTCCGAACCATTCGCTGAACCGTTCGGAGGGCGCGCGGGCGGCCTGTGCCTCGGTTACCAGCCGGATCATGCGGGCGATGGTGCTGTCGCTGACGCTGCGCGTGACCTCAACCTCCAGCACGCCGTCCAGATTGATCGTGGCCTCGAACACCTGCGCACCGGCCTCTTTCGACACCGGCATGGATTCGCCGGTGATATTGGCCTCGTCGATGCCGCCGCGCCCGGTGACGACCACGCCATCACTGGGCACCCGGGCGCCGGGGCGCAGCACCACTACATCGCCGACGGTCAGCACCTCGGCGGGAACTTCCTCGACAGCGCCGTTGGCGGTCTTGCGCAAGGCGGTCTCGGGGCGCAGCGCCATCAGGGCCTCGATGGCGCGGCGGGCGCGGCCAAGCGCGCGTTCCTCCAGCGTGGTCGAGATGCTAAACAGCGTCATCAGTACCGCACCCTCGAACGGGGCGCCCACGATTGCGGCGGCGATTGCCGCGACGATCATCAACAGGTCGATGTCAAGCACGCGCGCGCGCCACAGTTCCGACAGCGCGCGCCAGCCGGTCGGCAGGCCGCCAGCCAGATAGACTAGCACCAGCCCCGGCAGCTCCAGAGCGTCGCAAGCTCCGCTGGGCAGCCACCTGCCGGCCGCCGCCATTGCCATGCCGAGCACGGTGACGAGCGAAAGGGTCAGTGACAGGTCAACAGGTGGAAAGCGCTTCATGTCGGGTTCCTGGCGGACGAGGTCGCGGCTGGCAGCCGCCATCGCTGGCTGGGTGAGTGGATCAATCGGATGGCTTATGGCACCGCAATGCAAAGGCCGCGATGGCTATCCAGATGGCGCTGCGCAGGATCATCGCGCCCATGGTGCGTGCCTCCCATGCGCCGCCGGCGCCGACATGCCACAGGAAGGCGGCAAAGACGGCCGCTGTTGCCGCGGCGATGGCCAGCGACAGCAGCGGCGCCCACCCTGCGCCGCGCCACAGGCCGATCCCGGCCAGGACATAGGCAAAGCCGGCGACGAAGTTGAACCACAGAACGAATGGCACCACTGCGCCCATATCGACGCCGCCGAACAGCGCCCTGCCGCCCGAAACGATGGTCAGCAGGCCGAAGATCACCGCGACGGCGGCGGCAACGGTCTGGCTGCGCGGTCTTCTCGTCATGTCTGCCTCCGAAGTTCGGGGTTTGGGGAGCGGCCGGGCGGGTGTGGCCCGGCCTGCCATGCGTTGCGGGTTGCGGCGCGCGGAACGGACCCCGCCTCAGGCCCGGCCAAGCATGCGCCGCAGCACATCGGTCTTGAGCCAGTAATGATGGTAAAGTGCCGCGAGGACATGCAGGATAACCAGCGGAACCAGCGCCAGCCGCGCGATGGAATGGGCTTCGCCGATCGCCTCGACGCCGGAAATCCACGCCGCCATGCCGGAAAGCGCCATCAGGATCAGCAGGAGGTTGAGAGCCGCATGCATGCCCGTGGCCAGAGCCTTCAGGGTCGGGTGCTCGCCTTCCGGCAGGCCCGGAACGCCGCGCCGACGGCGCAGCACCAGCCGCCACAGGACGAGAACGAGGATCAGCGCGCCGGCAACGGCATGAGGATTGATCGTCGGCTGGTTCGGCAGCATGCCTTCCATCCGCCCGTCCCATACCTTGACGATGCCGTCATGCATGAGGATCTGGAAGAAGACGAGGGCCGCAATCGTCCAGTGCAGGATGATCTGGGCCCTGGAATAGGATGTCGGTTGCATCTTGGTTACACCTTTTCAAGGTCGCGTGAAGTTTCAGTATCGGCCACTGTCGTGCGACACCCGATCCGCCGCGGGCATGATGGTGGCGAGGATCGGCGTGTGAGGGCTTGGGTCATGTCTGCCTCCTGTGCTCCTGCCCATCACGCGCTAACCAGATGGCCATCGCGCAGGTGGATCAGGCGATCGAGGCGGTCGAAGATCTTCTCGTCATGGGTGACGGTCACGATGCAGGCTTCCTGCTCGACCGCGAGCTTGCGCATGAGGTCCATCACCAGCCCGGCGCGCGCGCCGTCGAGCGCGGCAGTGGGTTCGTCGGCAAGGATAATGCGGGGGCGGTTGGCCAGCGCGCGGGCAATCGCCACACGCTGCGCTTCGCCGCCCGACAGCAGCGCCGGCTTGACCATCGCGCGGTGGCCGACTTCGAGATAGTCCAGGAGTTCGCGCGCCCGCGTCCGGCCTTCCTCGGCGGCCAGGCCGGCAAGATCGAGCACGACCGCGACATTCTCCTGCGCCGTCAGGAAGGGCAGCAGGTTGTGACTCTGGAAGATGAAGCCGATCTTGTCGAGACGCAGCCGCCTCAGGTCGCGCCGCAGCCATTTGCCGTCGAAGACCGGCTCGCCGTCCAGCACCACTCGTCCCGCCGATGGGGCGAGGATGCAGCCAATGATGTTGAGCAGCGTCGTCTTGCCCGAACCGGACGGACCGAGCAGTGCGATCACCTCGCCGGCCCGCACGGTCAGATCGACCGCGCGCAGGGCATCGACGCGGGTTTCGCCCTCGCCGAAATGCTTGGCTACGTTCGAGACCTCGATGAGGATGTCGCCGAGCGCCATGTCGGTCA
>NZ_JBGOSN010000089.1:0-6900 GCF_046335115.1 Paracoccus sp. P2
TGACCGACATGGCGCTCGGCGACATCCTCATCGAGGTCTCGAACGTAGCCAAGCATTTCGGCGAGGGCGAAACCCGCGTCGATGCCCTGCGCGCGGTCGATCTCATCGTGCGGGCCGGCGAGGTGGTCGCGTTGCTTGGGCCGTCGGGGTCAGGCAAGACCACGCTGCTCAACATCATCGGCTGCATCCTCGCCCCGTCGGCGGGGCGGGTGGCGCTCGACGGCGAGCCGGTGTTCGACGGCGGATGGCTGCGGCGCGACCTGCGGCGTCTGCGGCTCGACAAGATCGGCTTCATCTTCCAGAGCCACAACCTGCTTCCGTTCCTGACGGCGCAGGAGAACGTCGGGGTCGTGCTCCACCTCGCCGGCCGCCCCGCCGAGGAAGCGCGGGCGCGGGCGCGCGAACTGCTGGACTATCTCGAGGTCGGCCACCGCGCCACGGTCAAGCCGGCGCTGCTTTCGGGCGGCGAGGCGCAACGCGTGGCCATCGCCCGCGCGCTCGCCAACCGTCCGCGCATCATCCTCGCCGACGAGCCGACCGCTGCGCTCGACGGCGCGCGGGCTGGGCTGGTGATGGACCTCATGCGCAAGCTTGCCGTCGAGCAGGAGGCCTGCATCGTCACCGTCACCCATGACGAGAAGATCTTCGACCGCTTCGACCGCCTGATCCACCTGCGCGACGGCCGCCTCGCCGATACCTGACCCGGAGCCATCCCCATGCCCGCAACACGACCTCGCCCCCTCACCATCGCCGCCACCGTCGCCATGGTATTTGGCCTGCTGACCGTTATTTCAGGCGGCAGGGCACTGTTCGGCGGCGTCGACATGGGTGCCGTGGTGCCGTTCGTGCTGTGGTTCAACTTCGCCGCGGGATTTGCCTATGTCCTGGCCGGGATCGGCCTGTGGCGCGGCGCGGGCTGGGCGCCGATGCTTGCGATTGCCATCGCCACGGCAACGGTGGCCGTCTTCGCCGCCTTCCTGTGGCATGTCGGTGCCGGCGGTGCATGGGAGACGCGCACCATGGGCGCAATGATCCTGCGCAGCGCCATCTGGATTGCCATCGCAGTCCTCGCACTGCGGTGCCATAAGCCATCCGATTGATCCGCCCACCCAGCCAGCGATGGCGGCTGCCAGCCGCAACCTCGCCAGCCAGGAACCTGATATGAAGCGATTTCCACCTGTTGATCTGTCGTTGACCCTTTCGCTCGTCACCGTGCTCGGCATAGTGATGGCGGCGGCCGGAAGATGGCTGCCGGGCGAAGCTTTGAACGCTTTAGAGCTTCCGGGGCTGGTGTTCGTCTATCTCGCGGGCGGCCTGCCGACAGGCTGGCGCGCGTTTTCGGAATTGTGGCGCGAGCGCGTGCTCGACATCGACCTGCTGATGATCGTCGCAGCAATCGCCGCCGCAATCGTCGGGGCCCCGTTTGAGGGCGCGGTGCTGCTGACGCTGTTTAGCATCTCAACCACGCTGGAGGAACGCGCGCTCGGCCGGGCGCGCCGCGCCATCGAGGCGCTGATGGCGCTGCGCCCCGAAACCGCACTACGCAAGACCGCGGGCGGCGTCGAGGAAGTTGCCGCCGCAGCACTCGCCGTCGGCGATGTGGTGGTGCTGCGCCCCGGTGCCCGGGTGCCGACCGACGGCGTGATCGTCACCGGACGCGGAGGCATCGACGAGGCCAATATCACCGGCGAATCCATGCCCGTCTCCAAGGAGGCCGGCGCGCAGGTGTTCGAGGCGACCGTCAACCTCGACGGCGTGATGGAGGTCTCCGTCACCCGCACCGTTGGCGACTCCACCATCGCCCGCATGATCCGGCTGGTGACCGAGGCGCAGGCCGCCCGCGCCCCTTCCGAGCGGTTCAGCGAATGGTTCGGACAGCGCTATACGGTCGCGGTGATGGCGGGCGCGGTGGTCGCCTTTGCCGTCTTCTATTGGATCGGAAGCGGCTGGGAAGAGGCGCTCTACCGGGCAGCGACGCTGCTGGTCGCGGCCAGCCCCTGCGCCATCGTCATCTCGGTTCCCGCCGCCATCCTGTCGGCGTTGTCGGCTGCGGCGCACGGCGGCGTGCTGTTTAAGGGCGGCGGTGCGCTGGAGACGCTGGCTGGCGTCGATACTTTCGCCTTTGACAAGACGGGCACGCTGACCACCGGCCGCGCGGCGGTGACGGATATCGTCGCGCTGGACGGCGACGAGGACCGCTTCTTGTCGCTGCTGGCCGGACTCGAGGCGCATTCGGAACACCATATCGCTGCTGCGATCACCCGCGAGGCCGCCGCGCGCGGGGTCGATGCCGCAAGCGTCGTCGACGTGACCGCTCGGCCCGGCATCGGCATTGAAGGTTTCGATGCGCTCGGCCGGCTCTGGGCCGGTAATCCTTACCTTGTCGAGGAGATGAACGCCTCGATCGACTACCCGGCGTTGCGGGCGCTCGCCGACGGTGCCAACACGGTCGTCTATCTCGGCCGCGGCGCCACGGTGCTGGGCGCCGTGGCCGTGGCGGACAAGGCAAGGGCCAGTTCCATTTCGGCGCTTATTGCCCTGCGCGGCAGCGGCGTGCGCCGGATCGTCATGATGACGGGGGACCGCGGGCCGGTGGCGCTGCGCATCGGCACGGAACTCGGCCTCGAGCCCGACGAGATCCTTGCCGGGATGCTGCCGCAGGACAAGGTCCGCGAGGTGGGAGAACTCACCGCGACCGGCAAGGTCGCCTTCGTCGGCGACGGCGTCAATGACGCAGCCGCTCTCGCCCGCGCCGATGTCGGCATCGCCATGGGCGCCGCCGGCTCCGAAGTCGCGCTACAGGCCGCCGATGTAGCATTGCTGTCCGAGGATATGGAACGGCTGGCCGATGCCCACCGCCTATCGCGTCGAACCTCGATGGTGATCCGGCAGAACCTGACCTTCGCCATCGGCGCCATGGTGGTTCTGGTCATCGGCGGGCTGTTCTTCGATCTGCCGTTGCCGCTGGTGGTGATTGGCCATGAAGGCGGCACCGTGCTGGTGGTGCTGAACGGGCTGCGGTTGCTGTCGGACCCGATCCGCCGGCCGAAGGCGTCTGTTGCCGGACAGGCGCTGACGGGTGTCGCGCAGCCCACCTGACCCGTGGGGATGCGCTCACCCCCGAAAGACGCGCAGATGCGGAAACGCGCCCCTTTCAAGATAGGCACCCTCCTCGGGCGTCGATCTGCGGCCAAGGATGGCGTTGCGGTGCGGGTGGCGGCCAAAGCTGGCGATGACGCGGCGCACCTGCCCCGCTTGATCGACGAGCGAGGCATAGAGCGGCCGCAACGGCGTCGGCGCGCGGGCGGCGATGTCGCGGCGCAGGGCGATCAGCCGGTCGATGCGGGCCAGGTGGTCCGACCCCTCGGCATGTCCCAGGGGCTGGGTGAAGGCGATCTGGAACCACGGCAGGCCAAGTGCCGCCCAGTCTCCGTTTTCCAACCCTTCCAGCGCCTGCGCCAATGCCGCCGGGTCTTGCGCCCAGGCCCGCGCGCTGCCCCGCCACAGCGAGCGGGAGAACTGGTCCAGCACCACGATCAGCGCCAGCCGGCCCCCGGGCATTGCCGCCCAATGATCCAGCGCCCCCGCCGCGCCACGTTCGGTCAGCGGGCCAAAGCGCGCCGCAATCGCACCGTCCACGCCGCCATGCATCCGCCAGCGCCCCAGCTCGGCATGGCGGTCGGGGTCGATATCCAGCGCGCGGCCCTCGGGGAACCAGAAATCCAGAACCTCGCCGATCTGTCTGGCATCATTGCTATCGGTCATGTCATCCCCCATAAAAACGCCCCCGCGCCATGAACACGGGAGCGGAATTGTCGATGAGGCACAAGCGCCTAGGCGGTCGCGGGCACCGCTGCCGGCACAGGTCGGCGCCCGCCGGGTCCGCGCGGAACGCGCAACAGGCGCATGGCGTTCGCGATCACCACCAGCACCGAAAGCTGGTGGATCAGCATGCCCTCGGCCATATGCACATCGCCGTTGAACACGCCCGCCAGCAGCCCAGCCACAGTTAGCAGCGCGATGGCCAAGTTCTGGCGCATATTGCGCAGCGTCGCGCGGGAAATCGCCATGGCCTCGGGCAGTTTCTCCAGATCGTCGGTCATCAGCGCAATGTCGGCGGTCTCGATCGCCACGTCCGAGGCCACGGCCCCCATGGCGATGCTGGTGTCGGCGGCAGCCAGCGCCGGGGCGTCGTTGATGCCGTCGCCGATCATGGCGACATGGCGGCCCTCGGCCTGAAAGTGGCGGATCAGCTCCAGCTTGTCCTCGGGCAGCAGGCCGGCATGAACCTCGTCGATGCCGATTTCGGCGGCGATGGCGTGCGCGGCCTGCGGCTGGTCGCCGGTCAGCATGGCGATGCGCCCCACCCCGATGTCGCGCAGCCGGGCGATGGCGCTCTGGGCCGAAGGCCGGGGCTGGTCGGACAGCCCGAAGATGCCCGCGATGCGCCCGTCCAGCGCCACGATGATCGGCGTGCGCCCGCGGCCCAGAACCCCGGCCAGCGCGGCCTCGGCCTCGGCGTCGAAACCGATGCCCAGCCGGTCGAACAGCCGCCGGTTGCCGGCCGCGACCTGCCGCCCGTCATGGTGGACCACCAGACCCATGCCGGCCACTTCCTCGACCGTCTCGGGCGCGGGAATCTCGCCCTCGGAACGGCCGGCCTCGATAATCGGGCGGCCCAGCGGGTGGTCCGAGCCGGATTCGGTGATCGCCGTCCAGTGCAGCAATTCGGCACGATCGATGCCGCCAAGAGGCACGATCTCGACCAAGCTGGGGCGGCCCTCGGTCAGGGTGCCGGTCTTGTCCAGCGCCAGCATGTCGATGCGGCCGGCGCTTTCCAGATGCTGCCCGCCCTTGATGAGGATGCCCGACCGCGCCGCCCGCCCGATGCCGGCGACGATGGAGACCGGCGTCGAGATCACCAGGGCGCCCGGACAGGCCACCACCAGAAGGGTCAGCGCGAGGCGAATATCCTGCGTCACCGCCCAGGCACCCAGCGCCAGCACCATGATGCCGGGCGTATACCATTGGGCGAAACGCTCGATCATGCGCTGGCTGGGGCCGCGTTCCTCCTGCGCCTCTTCGACGCGGCGGATGATCCGGGCCAGCGTGGTATCGGCGCCGATGCCGGTGGCGCGGATGCGCAGCACGCCATTTTCCGCGATGGTGCCGGCATGGACGTGGGAGCCGGGGGCTTTCTCGGCCGGGATCGGCTCGCCGGTGATGGCGGCCTCGGACACGGCGGCGTTACCGTCGATCACCTCGCCATCGACGGGGATGCGGTTTCCGGCGCGCACCAGCACGACCTCATTCGGCTGGACGGCACTGGCGGCGATCTCGACCGGCTGGCCGTCGCGGATCACAGTGGCGATCTCTGGCGCGGCCTTCAGCAGATCGGCCAGCGCGCCACGGGTCTGGCGCAGGGTGCGGGCCTCAAGCCAGGCGCCGAAGCTGAACAGGAACGTAACGGCGGCGGATTCCCAATATTCGCCGATGAACAGCGCGCCGATAGCCGCAACGGTCACCAGCAACTCGATCGAGAAATGGCGGATGCGCAGCGCCTGCACGGCGCGCCAAGCGATGTCGGAGCCGGCGACAAAGGCCGCCGTCACCATCGATGCCGCCCAAAGCCCGCGCAGGCCGAACCCGTAAAGGGCGATCAGGCCAAACACGATCAAGGAGCCGCTGATGATCGTCAGCCATTTGCGCTGGCTGGCCGGCTTGCGAAGGGTTGTCAGGATGGGGGTCAACATGCGGGGCCTCGTGATTTGAAGGCCCGGCCGCACGGGCAGGCGCGGCCGGGCTGGCAGGGATGGGTCAGAATGCGGCGGGGCGGGCCTCGTAGCCGGTGGATTTCACCGCCGAGACAAGGGCTTCGACCGGGGCGGATGCGGGATCATGCTCGACCTCGATACGGCCGGTGTTGAAATGCACCTTGGCGTTCGTCACGCCGGGGGTTGCCGCCAGCGCCTTTTCGATCTTGACGACGCAGGAGGGGCAGGAAAACTCGTCGCTGCGCAGGACGGTTCTGGTCATGGCTGGTTCCTTTCCATTGGTCCGCCGGATGGGGCGGTCATTGCTTCCCCCTCAAGATATGCTGTCCTTTCGGGATCAGGACTGGCAATTCGGGCAAGGAATCATTGCATGAATGCACAGGGGCAGGATTGGGACGACCTGCGGCTGTTTCTGGCCTTGGCGCGGGCGGGATCGCTTTCGGGTGCCGCGCGGGTGCTTGGCGTCACCCATTCGACCGTCTTTCGCCGCGATGCCGAACTCCGCGGCGATAGCGCGGGCGGCCTGTAGCTGCTCGCAGTTGGCATGTGATGCGCCGCATTCCGATGTCAGGAAGCCAAGCGATGGTCGGCGGTCGAGGAATATAATTGATCGAAGGGCCAAAGATTCCCGCGATCCGCCCGTCGAGCGGAACGATCACCGGCGTGCCCGCGCTCCAGAAGCGCAGCCAGCGCCAACGCCGCGCCAACGCCAAAGGCGATGCCCAGCTTTGGTGTAGCCTTCGGAGTTTCGGGACAGATGCGCGGCATGCTCCACTCTTGACCGGCGTCAACGAGCCTTAATCCTTCCTCCGATATACAAAGCACAGTGGCCACTATAGAAAGAACTCGCCCCGATGCAGAACATCAAGCTCACCTTCTGGGCACTCTTGGCGCTTTTGACGGCTTTGTGGCTGTTGGCGGAACCAACGGTATTCCAACCGGCCAATTTCTTCGCGCTTCGGGGAACGATGGTCCAGTACACTGGTATCATCGCCATGGCTGCGATGAGCGTTGCCATGATCCTGGCGCTGCGGCCGCGCTGGCCGGAACGGTGGTTCGGCGGGTTGGACAAGATGTACCGGCTGCACAAATGGCTGGGCATAGCGGCCCTCGTCGTCTCGGTGGT
>NZ_JBGOSN010000090.1:0-6897 GCF_046335115.1 Paracoccus sp. P2
GCCCCTTCGACCAGCCCGACCACGGTAAAGCGGTCGCGCCCGAGCCGGATCGTCTCGCCGGGCAGCAGGCCGGTCTTGCGGTCGGCCACCAGTTCGAAATGGCCCGCGCCGATGCCGCGCCCCTCGGCGATCGCCTGCGGCCCGCCCGGGCGGCCCGGCTCGTAGCCGACGACATAGAGTCGCAGTGTGCGCCCGGCATGAGGCGCTTCGACGTTCTGGTAGTTGACCGCACCGGCCTCGGCCACGCCGGGCATTCGCGCCACCGCGTCGCGCGTGTCGACGGGGATGCTGGAGGCTTCCGCGAACGGTCCCTTGGTGCCGGCCTCCACCACCCAGACATCTGCGGCCGGTGCCTTTACCACCGCCAGCGCGTCCGAGACGAGGCCGTTGTAGATGCCGATCATCGCCAGCACGACCGTCATCAGCAGCCCCAGCCCGAAACAGGTGAGGACGAAGCGGAACAGCCCGTGGCGGATGTCCTTGAGCGCAAGGTTCATGTCGCCCCGCCGATGCGCGCGCGGCGGCCCTCGGCCGCGCCCGCCGGCGGGCGGGCGACGATGGCGGCGCCGTCCGGCAGGCCGCCCGTGACCTCGACCCGGCCGCGGTCGTCGCGGGCGCCGAACGTCAGTTCCACCCGCGCGAGGCGTCCGTCCCGCACGGTCCAGACCGTGCCGCGATGCCCGTCGAAGCCGGTGATCGCCACCTCCGGCACCATCAGCGCACTGGCGCGGGTGCCGGTGGTGATGCGCACCTCGGCCTGTTCGCCGAGGAACATCTCGGCCGGACAGTCGGCGCAGGTCACCCAGACGCGGCGTTCCTCGTTCACCCGGTCGCTTTCGAGGCCGATGCGGGCGATGGCGCCGTGGAATTCGGCCGAGGGCTGCGACCGCAGCCGGATCGTGGCCGGCTGGCCCGCGACGAGCTGCCCGGCCCGTTCCTCGTCGACATAGGCCTGGATCCAGATGGTGGCCGGGTCGATCAGGGTGAAGATCGCATCGCCCGCCTTCACCACCGTGCCCGGCTCGGCATGGCGGGCGACGACCAGCGCGTCATAGGGGGCAAGCAGGCGGTGGTGGGCGAGAAGGGCTTCCTCCTGCCGCAGGGCCGCCGCCGCGTCGAGGCCCTGCGCCCGGATCACTGCCACATCAGCCTCGGCCACGGCCAGATCGGCGCGGGCCACATCCTCGTCGCGTTGCGCTTCCTCGGCGCGTTGGACCGACGCAATATCACGCTGTACCAACCCTTGCTGGCGGCGGTTCGCCGCTTCGCGCTCGGCCAGAACGGCATGGGCGCGCACCACCGCTGCGGTGGCCTTGGCAAGATTGGCCTCATTGGCCGTCACCGCTGCGCCCGCGCGGGTAACGCGCGCTTCCTGCTCGGCAGAGTGAAGGACGGCCAGTTCCTGCCCCTTGGCCACGCTGTCCCCGGCATCGGCGGCCAGCGAGGCCAAGGCAGCGCCCACCTCGAAGCCGACACGGCTGAGTATCCGCGCCTCGACGGTGCCGAGCCCGTAGATGCGAAGGTCGACATCATGTTCGGGCTGAACGACCACCACCGTCAGCGGACGTTCGGTGAAGATCAGAAAGCCGGCAGCGACAGCCGCCGCCAGAAGAAGACCCGACAGCCAGATGCGCCGCATCGTCTATTCTCCTTCCGCAGCCAAAAGCCGGCACTGTGCGTCGAACAGGCGCAGCCCCTCGGCTCGCAAGTCGAAATCGCGGGCGCCGAGCGCCCAGCGGATCGCCACGCCCTGCACGAGCGACGTCAGCAGCGCCGCCGCATCGTTTGCGGCGATGTCGCCGCGCAACGCGCCGGTTTTCTGGCCGGCTCTGACCTCCATCGCCAGAAGGCCGTGGAAGGTCGTGAGCCTGCCGTGAAAGGTGGCGCGCAGCTCCGCATTGGTGACATTCAACTCACGCGAAAACAGCAGCATCGGCAGCGCGGGGGTCGCGTCGATCTGCGCGAATTGTGCGGAAATCAGTGCACGCAACCTGACGACCGGCGTGTCTCCGAGGCGCAATGCATCCTCCCACGCCGTTGCCAGCCCCTCGGCCACATGCTCGGCAACGGCCTGCCAGAGTGCCGCCTTGGTCGGGAAGTGCCGGAACAGCGCGGCCTGCGTGACGCCGATCTGCGACGCGACCGCCCCCGTCGTCACCCGGTCCGGTCCGATCCGGTCGGCCAGGTCGAGCACGGTGGCCACGATCTCGGCCTTGCGAAGCTCCGCTGACTTTCGCACGGGGCACCCCGTTAGTTAGTGAGTAGTCACAAACATGTTTAGGCAGCCCCATGCGATGCGTCAATCACTGGGCATCATTTTCTGCATGCATTGATTGCCGCGACACCGGGAACTAGGTGGGCAAGAGGGAGGCTGGCCTATCTCTGCCCCCAACGCGGCGAATACGGAAGACAACACGTAAGTTCGTCTAACGGACGCTAAGCCGCAGCTCTGAAAAGTGCAGAACCATCTGGTTCAAGTTGTTTTATTAGGAGGATTACGTTTGGTGCGGGGGAGCGCCGATAAAGATGGTTGCGCGCTCCCGCAACCATCTTTACCGGCGTCGATCGCAAGTTATGATCGACGCCGGTCCCCGCAACCATCTTTACTTGCTCGGGGCGCAAGTGAAGATTAGATCCTGCCCCCGCAACCATCTTTACTTGCGACCCCGTAGCGCCCGCTGCGGGGTTTTTGCTTTGCGTGGAAATCGTAAGGATTCCAGCGAGATCGCCCTGAACGTCGATCTCCACCTTGCCGTCGACCGGCGTCAGCACGATCTGATCCACGAGCGAGCGCAGCGTGTCTGCGGCCTCGATCCGCTTCCCCTCGTCTTCGTCCTGCAGGGCGTCGTAAAGCTGTTGGACCCGCTTGCGGTATTGCAGTGCCANCGGCGTCAGCACGATCTGATCCACGAGCGAGCGCAGCGTGTCTGCGGCCTCGATCCGCTTCCCCTCGTCTTCGTCCTGCAGGGCGTCGTAAAGCTGTTGGACCCGCTTGCGGTATTGCAGTGCCATGCTTGGGTGCAGCAGCGGCGGCGGCTCGTCGGCTTCGGCCAGGAACAGTTCAAGTTCCTTCTTGCGTTTCTCAATCACCACCATCTTCGCGTTGAGCGCGTCAGCCGCCCCACCCTTCAGAATCAGATTGAGTAGCGTCTCAAGTTCCCGATCGATCTTCGCAATCTCCGCCTCAGCCGATGCGATCTCGGCGCGGCCTTCCATGCGCAGCCGGTTCATCTCTTGCGTGAAGACTTCACAGAAATGGGCGAAGAGTTCCGGATCGACGAGTTTGGTACGCAGCGCGTTGAGTACACGCGATTCCAGCTCGTCGCGGCGGATGTTGACCCGACATCGGTGCGGAAGGCCGCGCGCAGCGTCGCCGCCGCCATCAGCGCATCGTTTTCCGCCCGGAAGAGGGGGCAGGCGAGGTGCTGGATGACAGGGATTGATTTGCAGCGTCATGCGCATATATTATGCACATGCAGGAGGTAGCCCGATGCAGACACAATCCGTTCCCAAAAAACCGACCAATCTGTCACTGGATCAGGGCTTGCTCAGCGAAGCCCGGTCCTTCGGAGTAAACCTGTCGCAGGCCGCAGAGGCCGGTTTGCGTCGCGCGGTCAGGGAAGCCAAAGCCGAGGCGTGGAAGCGTGAGAACGCCAAGGCGATTGAAGGGGTTAACCGTTGGGTCGAAGAGAACGGCCTGCCCCTTGAAAAATACCGGCTCTTCTGATGGCGCGATATGACGTTTATGCCAGCCCGGATGGTTCGGGGTATCTTCTCGATGTGCAGACCGACCTTCTGGACAATCTGAGCACGCGCCTTGTGGTGCCGATGATGCCGGTGGGCGCTTCGCCGCCCGTGCTCAAGCAGCTGAACCCCATCTTTGACATACAGTCCGAGCGCTATGTGATGGTGACGCAGTTCATGGCCGCGGTTCCCGCTTCCATTCTGAAGACACTCGCAGGCAGCCTTGCACAGCACGATACCGAGATCACGGGCGCGCTGGACATGCTCCTGACCGGGGTGTGACGCCCTCTCTTCTTCAGTTGCCCAATCCTTCCCGCTTCCCAAGCGTGGCGGCCCCGGTTTATGACTGGGGGCAAGGTCGACATCGCCACCAATTACGGTCTCGACAAGCAGGACCGGGATCAGCGCCTCAACTGGTTCGCATGCGAACCAGGACCATATCGAGAGCCTGATCCGAATGGTGTGTGAGAATCCGCGTAAAATCTCGAGCCACCACATGATGCGGGCTGCCGATGCACCGGCCCTGTTCTTCGCCGGCATCATGGCCTGGGACAAGGCCCGCAGGGGCGAGGCCATCGGCTATCCGGTGAGCCATTGGGCGCATAGTCCAACAGCACCGTGCCATTGGGGTCGCAGGCGGTCCTGGGATAGACGGGCGCTCCAGGACCGCCGGCAGCGTCGTGAAGGCCAAGGAAACTCCTGAGCCCGGCTTTCAGGATCGGAAAGGGCATGCCGAGGTAACGCATCAGCCGAGCACCTCAAACACCAGGGTCGGTGCGAAATCCGAGGTCTTTCGTGCGCGGATGGCATCCCCTGCCCCGATAGGCAGCACATCCCCCGGAAACAGGGCCAGGCCCCTGGTCTGCACAGGCGCCGGGGTGAACGTCACCTCGACGGGCGCATCCCGGACCATCATCTTGCAGGCCATGCCTGGCATGAGGACAGGAACGAAGGTATCGGAAGTAATGAGAGCATCTGCCATGCCGAACGCGGCATGCGCGCCATCGCCCTCGGGCGGAAGAACTACCTCTTCGTCGGCTCCGAGGCGGGCGGCAAGGCCGCCGCCATTGCCTGCACCCTGATCGAGACAGCCAAGCTCAACGCCGTCGATCCCCAAGCCTGGCTCGCAGATACCATCGCCCGCATCCCCGACTACAGGATCACCAAGGTCGATGATCTGCTGCCATGGCGTCGGAACGGATAGCGGTCAGCCCGCACGCTTACGATCTGGGCGCCAGCTACGAATGGGAAAACGGCGTGATCGGCCGGCTGAACATCAACAACGTGACGGACGAGGCCTATATCTCGGCCGGCGGGCCGAACTCCAGCTATTATGGCGACGGACGAACCGTGCAGGCAAGCTTGACATGTAAATGGTGACACTGTCCGGCAAGGGATTGATGCGACGCGCCCTTCTGGCTGCCGGCCCGCGCGGCGCCGGGGCTGCGGCTGGCGGCGGTGGACTGGGCCCTGGCCGAGACGGCGATGGCGCTTGGCCAGGCGCAGGTCGCCCTGGCCGAGCTGATCGCCTTTCGCGCCGCCACCGTTGACCTGGGCCTGCACGGGGCGCCCAATCTCGAGGCGCTGAGCCTTGTCGCGCCCGAGCTGATCCTGTCCTCGAGCCATTACAGCGCCATTGAGCCGCGGCTGGCGCATCGCGCCGGTCTTTACCCGTGCGCTTTACGTCGCGGGCAAGCCGGCCTTTCCCAAGGTGATGGCGCTGCTGGGGGAACTGGCCGCGCGGCTGGGCGATCCCGCTGCCGGGACGCGGACCCAGGCCGCCGCCGCCGAGTTTGCCATGCTGGCCGGCCGCGCCGCGCCCCATGCCGGGCGCGCCTGCCTGCTGTTCGAACTGGGCGATGCCCGCCATATCCGCGTCTTCGGCACCGACAGCCTGTTCGGCGGCGCGCTGGAGGCGATGGGGATGCGCAATGCCTGGACCGGGCGCACCCGCTTTGCCTTTGCCGCGCCCATCCCGCTGGAGCGGCTGGCTGCGTTCCCCGAGGCCCGGCTGGTCGGCCTGGGTCCGATCCCGGTGCAGGTCGAGTGCGCGCTGCGCTCGGTGGCGCTGTGGAACAGCCTGCCGCCGGTCAGGGCGGGGCGGGTGCATCGCCTGCCGGAACCGCGGCCCTTTGCCGGCATGCCCTCGGCGCTGCGCTTCGGCCACGAGCTAGTCGCCGCTCTGGAGGGCCGGGGGATGAACCGCATGACCCTTGCCGGGGGGCCGGGGCGGCGCTGGCCCTGTGGATGATTGCCGCGGTGGCGGCGCTGCCGCTGGCCGAATGGCCCGCCTTGCCCTGGCGGATTGACGAGATGTCGGTCGGGCAGATCCTGCTGGCCTATGGGCTGATGCTGCGCGGGATCCTGGCCTTGCTGGCCGGCGCGGCGCTGGGGCTGGCCGGGGCGCTGATGCAGGCGGTGCTGCGCAACCCGCTGGCCGATCCGACGACGCCGGGCACCGCCTCGGGCGCGCAGCTCGCCATCGTCGCGGCCACGATCCATGCGCCGGGCTGGCTGGCCGGGGGCAACCTGCCGGTGGTGCTGACCCCGGCGGGCGCGGCGACCTTCCTGATCATGGCGCTGGGGGCGCGGCGCGGCTTTGCCCCGGTGACGGTGACGTTCGCGGGGATGCTGGTGGGGCTGATGGCCTCGGCCCTGGCGACGGCGATGACCCGGACGCAGGGGCATTACCTCTTGTCGCGGGTGATGTGGAACGGCGGGGTGCTGGCGCAGGTGGACCGGTCGGGCAGCCGGAACATGGCGCTGGCGCTGCTGCCGGCGCTGGCCTCCGCGGCGGCGCTGGCCCGGCCGCTGATGGTGATGTCGCTGGGCCCCGAGGGCGCATGGGCTGGGCCTGCGGTTGGCGCCGCTGCGCCTTGCCACGCTGCTGCTGGCGGTGGCGCTGTCGGCCATGGTCTGGCCGAGATCGGGCTGGTGGGTTTTGTCGGCCTTGGCCGGGGCGCTGCTGGCCGGGGCGGGGGCGATCCTGCAGCGGCTGACCGCGAACCCGATGACCGCGCCCGAGCCAAGCCACTCCGCGATCATTGGGCGGGCTCTGGGGTGATTGAAGCTGCTCTCTGGCTCTGCCGGTCGGTTTCGCTCTGGTTGACGCAGACCGCGGCGGGCGGCTGTCCGCCATGGGCGGCGCGAGGC
>NZ_JBGOSN010000091.1:0-6888 GCF_046335115.1 Paracoccus sp. P2
TCCCTGCTGTCGCAGAAAGGGAAAAGGTGGACGACTTTTACGCCGCCCGCAGCAGCTCCATGCCGCCGCTTCCGTGGCCTAATTTCTCACCGCCGTTCTCACTTCTGGCCACCTGGGGCATCGCGATCCTGTTGCAACAGGCGATCCGGCTGGAATTCGGCCTGAGCTTTTTCGGCATCCATGTCGAGGGTCTGGGCTCGGGCCTGCAGAACGTGCCGGTGCCGCAGTTCCTGCAAGGCACACTGGGCCTGTTCGGGCTGCAACTGAACAGCTATCGCGTCTTCATCGTGCTGGTGACGCTGGTTCTGGCGGGGCTGACCTGGTTCACCCTCTATCGCACGCCGCTTGGGATGAAGGTGCGCGCGATCATCCGCAATCCGCAAATGGCCGCCGCCTGCGGCATCGATGTCAAGGCCACCAATGCGATCACCTTCGCGCTTGGCTCGGGCCTCGCCGGGGTGGCGGGGGTGCTGATGGCGGGCTTCCGCTCGGTCTCGCCCGACATGGGGGCGACGATGGTGGTCGACGGCTTCATGGTCGTCGTGACCGGGGGCGTGGGCAGCCTGTTGGGCACGATGGCCGCCGCTGGCATCCTGGGCGAGATCAACGCGCTGGTCGCCATCTTCTTCAACGAGATTGCCGGGCGGGCCTCGGTCCTGCTGGTGGTGATCCTTGTGATCCTTCTCCGGCCCGCCGGGCTGTTCAGCTTCAAGGGGCGCTGAGGCATGACTTCCCTTCTGACCAATTACCGCATCTGGGCCTATCTGCTGTTCTTCGCCGTCCTGCTGGCGCTGCCGTTGACCGGCGATGACTTCTGGCTGAACCGGGTGGCTAAATATCTGTGCTTCGGCATGCTGGGCGCCGCCATCGCGCTGACATGGGGCTATGCCGGGGTGCTGAACCTGGGGCAGGGCCTGTTCTTCGGCCTCGGCGCCTATGCGATGGCGATGCCGCTGAAGCTCGCGAGCTATACCAGCCTGCAACAGGGGTCCGACCAGCCGGTGCCGGATTTCATGCTGTGGAATGCGCAGCCCGGCGCCTCGACCGATCTGTGCTGCATCACGCCCGGATCCTGGCTGTGGATCCCGTTCCAGTCGCAATGGTTCGGGGTGGCGATGGCGATTATCGCGCCGGTGATCGTGGCCACGCTGCTGGGCAGGCTGATCTTCGGCCAGCGGATTTCCGGCGTCTTCGTGTCGATCATCACCCTGGCGCTGGTCTTGCTGGCGCGGCTCTTGCTGGTTGATGCCCAACCGCTGACCAACGGGTTCAACGGGCTGACCGACCTGGGCTATTTCAACCTTTTCGGCACCGAGCTGGATCCCTATGCGGTGACGACCTATTACGTCATTACAATTGCGATGATCGTGGTGCTGGTTCTGGCACGGCTTCTGGTCGCGACCCGCGCCGGCACCGTGCTGCAGGCCACCCGCGACAGCCAGACCCGGGCGCTGTATCTGGGCTATGACGTGCCAGCCTATCAGACCTTCTTCTTCGCGGTCTCGGCTGCGATCTCGGGTCTGGCTGGCATGCTCTATGTGGTGGTGGCGGAATTTGCCTCGCCCTCGTTCCTGGATCTGACCTTCTCGGTCTCGATGGTGGTCTGGGCGGCGGTGGGCGGGCGCGGCTCGATCCTGGGAGCCTGTATCGGCGCGATCCTGATCAATGTGCTGGAGGCGCGGGCCTCGGAAACCGAAGCCCTGGTCGAGGCCTGGAAGGCGATTGTCGGGCTGGTCTTCGTGCTGGTGGTGATCTGGCTGCCGCAGGGGCTTGGCGGCTTTGCCCATGACATGATGCGCCGGCTGACCGGGCGGCGGCGTTCCGAATCCCTGAAGCAAGAGGTGCGGCAATGAGCGTTTACGCATTGGAGACCGAAGCTCTGGGCGTCAGCTTCGGACGATTCCGCGCCGTCGATGGCGTGTCGCTGAAGGTGGCGAAGGGCGAATTGCGGGTGCTCTTGGGCGCGAACGGTGCTGGCAAGACCACGCTGATGGATCTGATCAGCGGCCGGACCCGGTCAACGTCCGGGCGGGTGCTGCTGAACGGGCGCGATGTCACCAACCTGCGCGAATACCGCATCGCGCGGGCCGGGATCGGGCGCAAGTTTCAGATCCCCTCGATCTTCACCGGGCTGACGGTGCGGCAGAATATCGAAGTCGCGCAATCGCGCCATCCCGGCGTCTTCTCCAACCTGCGCATCGGGCGCAGCGCGGCGGATCGGGCGCGTGTGGAGGAGGTGATCGACCTGGTCGGCCTGTCCGATCAGATGAAGACCGAGGCCGGCACGCTGAGCCATGGCCAGATCCAATGGCTGGAACTGGGCATGCTGATGATCCAAAGCCCCGATGTCATTTTGCTGGACGAGCCGACGGCTGGAATGACGCAGGCCGAAACCGGCAAGACTGCGGCGATCATCAACCGGCTGAAGGGCAATCACACCATGCTGGTGGTCGAGCATGACATGGCCTTCGTGCGCGACATTGCCGAGAAGATCACGGTTCTGCATCTGGGGCGCGTTCTGGCCGAAGGCACCGTGGCCGAGATCGAAAGCGATGCGGCCGTGCGCGCCGCCTATCTGGGGTCACAGGAGATTTCCGCATGCTGAGCCTGACCAATCTGGAAAGCTGGTATGGACGGTCGCGGGCGCTGAATGGCATCAGCCTCGAGGTGCCCGAGGGCAAGATCACCGGCATTGCGGGGCGCAACGGCACCGGCAAGACGACGCTGCTGAAGACCATCATGGGCCTGACCGACAGCGCCAAGGGCGTGGTGCGGCTGGGCGGGCGCGACATCTCGGCGGCGCCCACCCATATGCGCGCCCGCGCTGGAATTGCCTATGTGCCGCAGGGGCGTGGCATCATCCCTGATTTCACCGTGCGCGAAAACATCGTGATGGGCGGCTTTGCCAACCGTGCGGGCAAGCGCGCCGTGCCCGAGATCGTGCCCGAACTGTTCCCCTATCTGGCGGAAAACATGGACCGGCGCGGCGGGCTTCTGTCGGGCGGGCAGCAGCAGCAGCTGGCCATCGCCCGGGCGCTTGCGGCCGAGCCGGATGTGGTGCTTCTGGACGAGCCGAACGAAGGCATCCAGCCCTCGATCGTTGAGGATATCGAGAAGGTGATCCTGCGGATGAGCCGCGACTTTGGCCTGACGGTGATCCTGGTCGAGCAGAATATCGGCTTCCTGCGCCGTGCCGCCTCGCGCTTTGCGATGCTGGAAAAGGGCGCGGTGGTGGAAGGCGGCGATATCTCGGGCCTGACCGACGCGGTGGTCGACCGCCATATGACGATCTGAACCGGGCGAGGGCCATGATGCAGGATTTCACCTTTGACGCGCCCGGCGCCCTGAAGATCGAATGGGACGGCGCCCGGCGATTGGGCGGACTGCTGGCCGCGCGCTTTTCGGCGCGCCGGGCGTTGCTGGTCACCGATGCGCCGCTGGTGCGTTTGGGGGTGATCGCGCCAGCCCTCGCAACGCTGGAAGAGGCGGGGTTTCGGGTCAGCGTCTTCGACGGCACGGTGGCCGATCCGCCGGAGTCGGTGGCCCTCGATTGTGTGGCGCTGGGCCGAACCGCAGGGGCCGATCTGGTGATCGGCTTTGGCGGCGGCTCGTCGCTCGATATCGCCAAGCTGGCCGCGGTGCTGCTGCACAGTGACCAGCCGCTGGCGGGGCTTTACGGCATCGACAAGGTGAAGGGCGGTCGTCTTCCGCTGGTTCAGGTGCCCACCACCGCCGGAACCGGGTCGGAAGTGACCAATATCACCATCCTGACTACGGGTGAGACCACCAAGATGGGCGTCGTTGCTCCGCAGCTTTATGCCGATCTGGTGCTGCTGGATGCCGCGCTGACTATGGGCCTGCCGCCGGGCCAGACCGCCGCCACCGGCATCGACGCGATGGTCCACGCGATCGAGGCTTATACTTCGCGGCACAAGAAGAACCCGCTCTCCGATCTTTATGCGCGCGAGGCCCTGCGGCTGCTGGCCGCGAACCTTGTGACCGCCTGCACCGATGGGCAGAACCGCCCTGCGCGCGAGGCGATGCTGTATGGTGCCTGCCTCGCCGGCAAGGCCTTTGCCAACAGCCCGGTCGGCGCGGTGCATGCGCTGGCCTATCCCTTGGGGGGCCGCTATCACCTGCCGCATGGGCTGACCAATGCGCTCATGCTGGGGCCGGTCCTGCGTCACAACCTGCCCGCCGCAGCACCGCTTTATGCCGAACTGGGTGCGCTTCTGGGCTTTGGCGCTGCGGCCACGGATTTCATTGCCGGCATGGAGGCGTTGATGGACCGCTCCGGCGCGCCGCGCCGGCTGCGCGATGTGGGCGTCAGTGCCGAAAGTCTGCCTGTTCTTGCTGCGGATGCCATGCTGCAGACCCGACTTCTGGGCAACAACCCGGTTCCGGTGACCGAATCCGACGCGCTGGCGCTGTATCGCGCGGCGTTTTGAGCGTTCAGACTGCGGGGTCCAGCAAGAGATCGGTGTGGCGGAGGATTTCTTCCGTGAGGAAGCTGATCACCGCCCGTTCGCGCCGCATCTGCCGCGTGTCGCGATGGCAGGTCAGCCAGTAGGTGCGCGTCAGCGCAATCTCGTCGGGCAGAACCGGCACCAGATCGGGGCAGGCTTTGGCCATGTAGCAGGGCAGGACACTCAGGCCATTGCCCTGCCGCACGGCGATCATCTGGCTGTAGATGCTGGAGCTTTTGAAGGCGGGCCGCAGGCCGGGATGCACCTCGCCCAGATAGTCGAGGCCGGTGGCGAAGAGCATTTCCTCGATATAGCCCAGGAAGCGATGCTTCAGCAGATCGGCCCGCGAACGGATCGGCTCTTGCGCGGCCATATAGGATTTGGCCGCATAAATCCTTAGCTGATAATCGGCCAGCCGCTCGGAGCGATAGCCCCCGCGCGTCACCGGGTCTAATGTCACGGTCAAATCTGCCTCGCGCCGCGACAACGAGATCACCTGGGTCAGAGTGATCAGTTCCAGCGACAGATCGGGAAAGCGCGCAGTGAAGGCCGCCAGCATATGTTCGCTGAAGAAGTTGGAAAAGCCTTCGGGCACGGCAAGGCGCAGATTGCCGGTCAGGCCCTGGCCCGGCCCCGCGCCGGGAATGACCCCGCCCGAGGCTTCTTCCATCCGTTCAGCCGTTTCGACCAGACGCCGGCCGCTGGCCGTCAACTCATACCCCCGGGCCGAGCGTTCGAACAGGCGCTGGCGCAGCGCGGCCTCCAGCCGGTCTATCCGCCGCGCCACCGTGACATGCGATGACCCAAGCTGGCGCGCGGCCCCGCTGAGCTGGCCATCCCGGGCCAAGGCCAGGAAGAACTGCATGTCGTCCCAGTTGAACTGCGTCATGCTGTTCGTTTTCGTACACATCCTGTGAGAAATCAATCAGCCTGAATGGCTTGTCCGAAAAGAAATCCTGACGCATTTTCCCAAGACGGCCCGGAGGAGGGCCTGAACAATTATGAACATATCGAAGCTTCGCGTGCGGCCGCTTCCCTTGCAGGGACGCGACCCGATGCAGGCCGCGCGGGGGCTGGGCAGCGAGAGGGGGGTGTCAGTGGAAAGCTATGATTACATCGTGATCGGGGCGGGCAGCGCGGGCTGCGTGCTGGCGAACCGGCTTTCGGCCGATCCGAAAACCCGGGTGCTGCTGCTGGAAGCGGGTGGCCGTGACAATTACCCCTGGATCCATATTCCGGTGGGGTACCTCTACTGCATCAACAACCCGCGCACCGATTGGCGTTTCCGCACCGAGGAAGAACCGGGGCTGAACGGCCGGTCGCTGCTGTACCCGCGCGGGCGGGTGCTGGGCGGCTGTTCGTCGATCAATGGCATGATCTATATGCGGGGCCAGGCGCAGGACTATGACGGCTGGGCGCAGGCGGGCTGCACCGGCTGGGGCTGGGAGGATGTGCTGCCGCTGTTCCGCGCGCAGGAAGATTACCATCTTGGCGCCAGCGCGCTGCATGGCGCGGGCGGCGAATGGCGGGTGGAAAAGGCGCGGCTGCACTGGGAGGTGCTGGATGCGTTTCGCGATGCGGCGCTGGAATTCGGCATCCCGCGCAATGACGATTTCAACGGCGGCGACAATGAGGGCGCGGGATATTTCGAGGTCAACCAGCGTCGCGGCGTCCGCTGGAACACCACGAAAGCCTTCCTGCGCCCGGCAGCGGGGCGGCCCAATCTGCGGGTGCTGACCGGCGCTCAGGCCGAACGGCTGATCATCGAGGAAGGCGAGGTGAGGGGCGTTGTCTTCCACCATCAGGGCAGCCGCAAGGAGGCGCGGGCGCTGCGTGAAACGGTGCTGTCGGCCGGTGCCATCGGCTCGCCGCAGCTGCTGGAACTGTCGGGCATCGGCCGGGGTGAGGTGCTGGCCGCAGCGGGGATCGCGCCGGTCAAAGAGGTGGCCGGGATCGGCGAGAACCTGCAGGATCATCTGCAACTGCGCCTGGTCTACAAGGTGCATGGCGTGCCGACACTGAACGAAAAAGCTTCAAGCCTGTTCGGCAAGGCCGCGATCGGGCTGGAATATCTGCTGAAACGCTCGGGCCCGATGGCGATGGCGCCGAGCCAGTTGGGGATCTTCACCCGCTCGGGCCCGGAAAAGGCCAGTGCCGATCTGGAATGGCATGTGCAGCCGGTCAGCCTGGATAAATTCGGCGACCCGGTGCATCCTTTCCCGGCGATCACCGCCAGCGTCTGCAATCTGCGGCCCGAAAGCCGCGGTTCGGTGCATGTGAAAAGCGGCGATTTCCGCAGCGCACCCGCGATCCGCCCGAATTTGTCAACGGCGGTGCAATATCCGGCCACGCGGCGGAGTAAAATCCGGCCACGCGGCGGTGACCGGCGCCATGGCGCGCGCGCTTACCAGATAGCTGGCGC
>NZ_JBGOSN010000092.1:0-6765 GCF_046335115.1 Paracoccus sp. P2
AGATGAAAGCTCCGCGCGTCGGGCGATTGCTCAACCTGCGCCAATTGGCGTAAACACTAACCGGGCTCCGGTCGCGGCTGGATGAAAGTTCAGGGGCAGGTCAGCGGGGCTGGTGTGCCGGTGCATGACTATGCGCCCGATGATCTGGTGCGCATCCATGGCGTTCCCGAGGCCGGGCTTGGCTGGGGCGAACCCGATCAGCGGCGGCCGGTGTCCTGGGCGATGGTCTTTATCTGGCTCGGCGCGGTGCTGCTGGTGATCCTGGGGATCGGGGCCGGAGTGTTGCTCGGTCAGATCGACTGGGGCGCGGTGCTGGACTTTGTGGCGCCGACAGCCGTGCAGGCGCGCGAGGCGGGCTGGGTGGCGCTGTCGGAGGGATCAGGGGTCCGGCCATGACGATCCTGGACCCGCAGCTGATGGCCGAGCGCGCGCCGGCGCTGATCGAAGAGAACCTGCGCTTGCGGGATCTGGTTCGGCGCATGGCTGAGCAGCTGGCGCATCTGGGAAATTCCGAATTGCTGGTCGAAGCCCGCAAGGTGCTTGCCGACCAGGTCTGAGATTGTCGGAGGGCTTCGGTCCTTCGTCGAGTTGGGTGCGCCTGGCTGCTTTCGTCGCACCCTCACTGGCTGGCCGCTCTGGCTTGAGTTCCTCCCTCCCTCCCGTGCCCGGGGCGGCCAGCACCTTTCCTTTCATACCGCGCTCGGCGGTTCCGGGCAGATCAGAAAGAGGACGTTTTGACCATGAACACCGCAACCGCTGCCGCGCCTGTCGCGGCGCCCGAGGCTACCGACCGTCAACCGCAAATCGCGGTGCTGGATCGCGGCTTTGTCTATGTGGGCTATTGCAGCCTGGAAGGCGGCATGCTGACCGTCACCGGCGCGCAGTGCATCCGCCACTGGGGCACCTCGCGCGGGCTTGGCGAACTCGCCCTCGAGGGGCCCAAGGCCAAGACCAAGCTGGACCCAGCCGGGACGCTGCATGCGCCCGTGAGCTCGGTCGTGCATCTGATCGACGCTGTCCCGGCGGTCTGGGACAAGCACCTGGCGGGCGCGTGACATGGGTGCGGACAGCACCACGGCCCCCTCCCTGATCGCCGATCAGGGAGCATCTGCGGCATCTGACACGCCGGGCATTCCGGTGATCCAGCAGGGCGGCGCGATACATAGCAGCTACGGCGACGGCTACGGCTACGGCTACGGCTACGGCGACGGCTACGGCGACGGCTACGGCGACGGCGACGGCGACGGCTACGGCGACGGCTGGTAGCCGGGGGCCGCGCATGCCTGCGGCCCGGCGCGGTGCCGGGCCGGTTCCTTCCCAACCTTTCAGATCAGAGGACGCTATGGAAATCCCATCTTCCGCGCCGCAGCTGCGTAGCCTTGACCAGATGCTGTCGCTTGCCGATGGCGGCGATTACCTGCCCGATCTGCTGTCGCGGATCGAGGCGAACAACGTCGAGATGCGCAGCTTTGCGCAGCAGTATTCGACCACCGCCAAGGGCAAGATCACCATCACCATCGACGTTGCGGTCGATCCTTTCGGCGCAACGCAGATGACGATGGATGACAAGATCGTCGGGCCCAAGTCGCCCAAGCGCAAGGCCGTCGCCTGGATGACCGGCGATGGCGGCATCACCACCCACAATCCCGCGCAATCCCGCATGGAAATCCGCGACGCCGGCAACGGCCGGCGCGAGCTGCGCGCGGCCGAGTAAAGGACAGTCCACATGACCACCGAGACCCCGAAGAACATCGCCGAGACGCTGCTGGCCGAGATTCCGCGCCTTGGCGAGGTCCAGCCCATCAGCATGCCGACGGCGGATACGCCCGAGGCGCCTTTCATTGTCGCCGTGCCCGAAGGCCTGCGCATCGAGGATCTGACTGCCAAGCACCGCGCCGTGATGGAGGCGCTGAAACCACTCCAGCGCACCGGCAAGGCGGTCCTGGCCGATCTGGACAGCCTGATTACCTGGACGAACCGCTTCAAGGGCGACGACACGGTGTTGTTCGGCCAAATCCATCCCGAACCCAAGCTGATCTCGGTGATCGATTATCACGGCTCCGGCGCGCCGGTGGTTGCGCCCGAGGCTGGAGATCCGTCCGCGAACTATGGTCGGCATCGGGCGGTCTACAACTTTCCGGTGTCCGAACAGTGGAAGCGCTGGTCGGCGATCGATGGCAAGGCGCTCGACAAGGATGTGTTCGGCGAGTTTATCGAGGCGAACGCCGATGATTTCCTTGATCCGACGCCGGCGCTGCTGGGCCAGGCGGGCGGCGAGATCGAAGCTTGGGAACAGCGGATGATCGACATCGCCGCCAAGATCCAAGGGCGGTTCGGCCAGTATGCCGCGATCAACCTGCTGTCGCGCGAGTTGAAGATCCACGAGGTTGGGCATATCGAGGTCAAGACCAACCGCGACACCGGCGAGGCGCAGGTCCAGTTCCTGACCGAGCATCGCAGCCCGGATGGCAGCCCTCTGACCCTGCCGAACCTGTTCATGATCGCGATCCCGGTGTTCGAGGAAGGCGCGCTCTACCGGCTGGCCGTGCGCTTCCGCTACCGCAAGGCCGGGCAGGACGTGAAGTTCATTGCCTCGATCTACAACCCCGACGCCGCCCTGCGCGACGCAGCCCGGGTGGCGATGCACTACGCCCAGGGCGAAACCGGTGTGCCGCTGATGATGGGCCGCCCGGAGATCGGCGCGGACTGACCCTTCCGGTGTGTCGCCCCGCGCGGGCGTCCATCCAGAATGGTCAGGAAGGAGTGCGACATGTCCGACAAGGAAGAGATGACCGACAAGGAAGAGATGACCGAGGCGGCGTTCATCGATCGCTTCGTCAATCACATGGTGCTGATCGGCGGCACCGAGTTCGCCGACGGTTCCTCGATCGAGAAATACGCCCGGGAGGTCGCGCCGACCTATTGGGCTGAGCCCAATCAGCGCGAGGACGGGCCGGAAGCCTGCGCCGAGGCGGATATCGACTGCTGGGAGTATGCGGGATGACCAGCGACATCGTTTCCGTCGAGATCGGCCGCAGCACCTGGCAGGGACCGGCCGAGGAAGCGCCGGGGTGGGCGCCAGAGGTCCGTCTTGCATCGCGCGAGGAACTCCTGGCCGGCGAAATCCTCGCCGAGTTGACCCGGGCCCGCGCGAAGTTCCCCGGCAAAAACGTGACCTTTGCCGCGCTGGTCGAAGAGGTCGGAGAGTTGGCGACGGCCACGTTCGAGGAAAGCGCGGACCGGGTGCGCAAGGAGGCCGTGCAAGTCGCGGTCATGGCCATGCGCATGGTCCTGGACGGCGATCACAGCTTTGAACCGTGGCGGGCCGAGAAGGGTCTCGATCCGCTTGATCCCGCCCTTCGCGCGCTGTCGGAGGGCCAGGCATGAGATCGAGCCGTCGGCGCACATACCCGGTTGAAAGCCTGGTCCCTATCCGTGACGGCGAGACCATAACCGTGAAGCTTGATCGCGAGCGCGGGGTTTTTCGCCGCGTCGATCATCTGGACTGGATTAGCACGGCCGTTGCGGCGGCGCTGGCACCGGCAAGGAGAAGGATGCAGTGCCATGACTGACCGCTGGATCAAACAACCCGGGCCCGGCCAGATGCGCGGCGAGGGCGAATGGGTCGAATACCTCGGCACCGACGAGGAGTGGGAATGGCTGCGCGGCACGGGGTTTCTGCCCACGGCCGAGGGCGAGAAGCCGGTGGAGGAGCGGGCATGACCTTCCAACCGCATCTCCCCCTGATCATCGACCCGATCCTGCCCGCAAATGGCCAGCCCCTGATCATCGACAGCTTTGCCGGCGGTGGCGGCGCCTCGACCGGGATCGAAATGGCGCTCGGGCGCAGTCCTGATATCGCCATCAATCACGACGCCGCCGCGCTCGCGATGCACGCGGCCAATCACCCCGAGACGCTGCATCTCAACCAGAACATCTGGCGCGTCGATCCCTCGGAAGCCTGCGCCGGCCGGCGCGTCGGTCTCGCCTGGTTTAGCCCGGACTGCACGCATCACAGCAAGGCCAAGGGTGGCAAGCCAGTGTCGCGCTGCCGCCGGGATCTGGCCTGGGTCGTGGTGCTGTGGGCCAAGCGTGCCCGGCCCGATGTGATCCTGCTGGAGAACGTCGAGGAATTCCGCGACTGGGGCCCGCTGACCGAGGACAACCGGCCGTGCCAAGTGCGCAAGGGCAAGACCTTCGCCAAATGGGTCGCCGATCTGCGCCGCCAAGGCTATCGCGTCGAATGGAAGCTGCTGCGGGCCTGCGACTATGGCGTGCCCACGATCCGCCGGCGGCTGTTCGTCGCCGCCCGTTGCGATGGCAGGCCTATAGTCTGGCCGAAGCCGACCCATGGCGATCCGCGCTCCGAGGCGGTGCGCCGCGGCCGGATCCAGCCCTGGCCAACGGCCGCCAGCATCATCGACTGGTCCCTCCCGTGCCCGTCGATTTTCGAGACCTCTGCCGAGATCATGGCGCGCTGGGGCATCCGCGCCCAGCGGCCCCTGAAGCCGGCCACGCTGCGCCGCATCGCCCGTGGCATCGTCAAGCATGTCATCGACGCGCAAGAGCCCTTCCTGGTCACATATGCCCAGCAGGGCGGGGGCAATCGCCCTGGCAGCGCGCCGGTTCACACGATCACCGCCAGCGCCAAGGACTACAACGGAATCATCGTCCCGACGCTGGTGCAGACCGGATATGGCGAGGCCTCCGGCCAGGCGCCGCGATGCCTCAACCTCGACAAGCCCATCGGCACGATGGTTGCCGGCGGCACGAAGCACGCGGTCGTCGCGGCCTTCATGGCGCAGCACAATGCCGGGCCGCGAATGACCCGAAATGCCGGCCGGCCCATGTCCGAGCCGGTCAGCACGTTGACCACGACCGGGACGCAGCAGCAGGTCGTGGCCACGCACCTGATGAATATGCACGGGGCGAACCGCAGCGACCGGGGCGCTGACGCACCGCATCCCTCGATCTGTGCCGGCGGCCAGCATGGCGCCATCGTGGCGGCGTTCCTCGACAAATACTATGGCGCCGACCAGAACCAGGGCGCGGGCGAGCCGCTGCACACCCTGACCGCGAAGCCGCGGTTCAGCGTCGTCACGGTCGAGATCGATGGCCAGACCTATGCCATCACCGATATCGGCATGCGGATGCTCACGCCTCGCGAGCAATTCAGAGCCCAAGGCTTCCCCGACAGCTACATCATCGACCGCGGTGCGGACGGCCGGACCCTCACGAAGACCGAGCAGACCCGCATGTGCGGAAACAGCGTCTGCCCGCCTCTGGCCGAGGCGCTGGTGCGGGCCAACTGCGCGCACTTGGTAGTCCAGGAAGAAAGGAGGATAGCGTGATGGGTAAGCACGAGCCAGCTTTCGCGCCGCGCCTGCTGCCGGCGCCCGAGGCTGCGCATTACCTCGGGATCAGCGAGACCAAGCTGCGCAGCCTCGGCCTTCCCAGGCGTATGCTTGGCGGCAAGCGGCTTTACGACAGGCTGGCGCTTGACGAATATGCCTCGGGCCTGCCCATTGAAGGGGAGGATGTCGAGGGCGTGAATACATGCGACGAAATCCTGCGGGCAATGCGGTGAAGCTGAAACACGTCAAGACCATCACCAAGGGCAATGGCAGGCAGTTCACCTATCTGGCCGTGCCGGGCCACAAGCTGGTCCGCCTGCCCGACGGCCCTAAGGACAGCCCTGAGTTTCTGATGGCCTATGCCGCCGCGCTGGCCGCTTCAACGCCCGAGCGAAAGGGCCGCCCGGTGGCGAACGGCAGCATTGCCGCCGCCATCATCAGCTATCAGCGCAGCGCCGATTTCACCGGAATGGCCACGACGACGCAGCAGCAACGGCGCCGGCACCTGAGCCATATCGCCGACACCTGGGGGAGCGCGCGGCTTGCAGATCTTCGGGCTTCGCACATCGAGGCGGATATCTCCAAACTCGCGCCCCACCCGGCCAACAACCGCAGGAAGGCTTGGAGGTGCCTCTGCACCTGGGCGAAGAAGAATCGGCTGATCGCGCAGGATCCATCGACCGAGGTCGATAAGGTCGCAACCGCGAAAAGCGACGGGTTCAAGCCCTGGTTGCCCGAAGAGATCGAGACGTTCCGCAAGCACTGGCCCATGGCCTCGCCACAGAGGCTCGCCATGGAGCTGATCTACTGGACCGCCGCACGCGCATCGGACGCCGTCAGAATCGGCCCGGGCATGGTCAGCAAGGACGGATGGCTGACGTTCAGGCAGCGAAAGACCGGGGGAGAGGTTTCGGTGCCGTTCAATCGCACCCTCCCCGACTTCGCCCTGGGCATGCAGGACGATCTGGACGCGCTGAAAGAGGCGATCGCCCATGCGCCGCGCCATATGACGTGGCTGGTCACGGCGCAGGGCAAAGCCAGGTCCGAAAAGGCGTTCAGCAGCTGGTTCGCCGGCGCGGCGGCCGATGCCGGCGTCAAGGGAAAATCGGCCCATGGCCTGCGGAAATCCCGCGCCATGGCATTGGCCGAGGCCGGCGCGACGGCGCACCAGATCGCGGCCTGGACAGGGCATGAGAGCCTGTCCGAAGTGCAGCGATACAGCAAGGCTGCCGACCGAAAACGCATCCTCTCCGGGGCGGATCAGGAACAGAAATTGGAAACCGATCCGACCCAGAATGGAAACCGGGCGTCTAGGGTCAGGATGCATTGATTTTCAGTGTGCTACGTGATTCACGGCTCGGAAAACGGAGCGGTGACATGAGCGACCTGTACTGGCTGACCGACGAGCAGA
>NZ_JBGOSN010000093.1:0-6540 GCF_046335115.1 Paracoccus sp. P2
ATCAAAGAAACCCATCTGCGTCATCGCTGCATCCCCTATATGCCGGTTCACCATGTCACGATATCGCAGCGCCAAGGTCAGGGCAATTTTTAGAGGTGCCCTGCGGGAAAACCAGTTCAACAGCTTCAGGGAGTGCACGAATGACAGGCGATCACATATCGCTGCATGTCCGGCGCAAGTTATCGGATGTCTGCGCGCGACAAGCTGAGGCAAGCTAGAGACGATCCGAAAGGTCCCCCTTTCGGTCATAAGCCGCGGGCAGAACGTCGACCGCTGTCTCGGGCACGGATGCCATTTCTCGCAAAGGCAAGCCGATCCGCTCCATGGCCTGGGGCGGCAGGGGCGCCGGCATGCGCATCCGCATCTGCACCAGCCGTCACTGCCCCGCGATGCCTTCCGTCCTTGTTTCTCGAATGAAGAAAGGTCAGACATGACAGCACGATTTCAGGATCAGACATCGGCGCCGGCGCTGCGCAAGGTCATCGGCGCTGCCGCGATGGGCAATTTCGTCGAATGGTTCGACTTTGCCGTCTATGGATTCCTGGCGACGATCATCGCCAGCCAGTTCTTTCCCAGCGAAAGCGTCAGCCTGGGGCTGCTCAAGACTTTCGGGGTCTTTGCGGTGGCCTTTGCCATGCGCCCGCTGGGAGGGATCTTCTTCGGCGTCCTGGGTGACCGGCTGGGCCGCAAGGGGGTCCTGTCGCTGACGATCCTGCTGATGGCCGGGGCCACGACCCTGATCGGCCTTCTGCCGGTCCATGCAAGCTGGGGCATGGCGGCACCTGTCCTGCTGACCGTCCTGCGCTGCCTGCAGGGCTTTTCGGCGGGCGGCGAATACGCCGGTTCAATCGCATATGTGATGGAACACGCGCCGAACGACAGGCGCGGCTGGTATGGCAGCTTCATCCCGGTATCGACCTTCCTGGCCTTTGCCTCGGCCGCGCTGCTGGTCTTTGCCCTGGAAAGCAGCCTGACCGCCGAGGCGATGACCGCCTGGGGCTGGCGCGTGCCTTTCCTGCTTGCGGCGCCCCTGGGGCTGGTCGGCCTTTACCTGCGCTGGCGCATGGAGGAAACGCCCGCCTTCAAGGCAATGGCCGCCGAGGACAACACCCATGCCCATTCGCCCCTTCGTGAAACCCTGAAAAGCCAAAGCCAGTCGATGCTGCGGCTGGGGACGTTCATCTCGCTGACAGCGCTGTCCTTCTACATGTTCACCACCTACTTCTCGACCTATCTGCAGGTGGAGGGCGGGTTCACGCGACCGCGTGCCTTGCTGGTGACGATGATCGCCCTGGTCTTTGCCACGCTGTTCTGTCCGGTCGCGGGGCGCATCTCTGACCGGATCGGCCGGCGCAACACGATCCGCTTCGTCTGCGCATGGCTGTTCGTCATGGTGGTTCCGGCCTATCTGCTGGCCAGCTCTGGCGCGCTGTGGAAGGCCATCCCGGGTGTCCTGCTGCTTGCGACTGGTGCGCTGACGGCCAATGTGGTGACGGCGACGCTGCTGTCCGAGACCTTTCCCACGCGGACCCGCTATACCGCCTCGGCCTTTACCTACAATGTCTCATATACGATCTTCGGCGGCACCGCCCCGCTGATGGCGACCTGGCTGATCGACACGACCGGCAACAACCTTGCCCCGGCCCTTTACCTGATGGTCATTGCGGTTCTGGCGGGCCTCGGCGGGCTGGCCCTGCGCGAAACCTCGCGTATCTCGCTGATGGACGATGCCGCGCTCCAGCCGGATGCCGAACTGTCCCTTTACCCCGCCCAGCAAGCCGCAAGATGACCCGGCCGGCCCCCTTGGTCCTGGTCCGGGGGGCCGCCCTTTTCCAAAGCCAACCCTCCCTGATCCAAGGATGAATGATATGCAGCCCGCTGTTCAGATCGACGTGGACGAAGCCAGTGGCATCTGGCGCACCGACGGCCTGCCCATGGTCTATGTTCCGCGTCATTTCATGGTGAACATGCACAAGGAGATCGAAAAGACCCTGGGACGCGATGCCTATGAGGCGATGCTGGACCGCTCTGGCGCGAAGTCGGCCTTTTTCTGGTGCAAGCGCCAATCCGAACTGCTGGGCGCGTCCGATCGCGATGTCTTTGCGCTTTATCTGCGGCGGCTTTCGGAACGCGGCTGGGGCCGCTTTTCCATCGAGCAACTGGACCTGGACCAACTGACGGCCCAGGTCACGCTGAGGAATTCGATCTATGTGCTCGAGTCGGAAGGGCAGGCGGCCGCGCCCACCTGCTATATGTTCGAGGGCTTCCTGATCGGCGCCATGCAGTTTGTCTGCGCCATGCGCGGCATCGATCCGCAGGCGATCACCTGTCGCGAGGTGCAATGCGCGGCCATGGGCGCTGCTGAATGCCGCTTTGAGGTCGCCTGCGTCCTGACGGACTGAACGCGCGCCTTGGGCTGCCCGACACGCGGCGCAGCCCAGTCATCATCTCTTATGGAAATGGAAAACATCATGAAGGACAAGGCCAGCACGATCTATGAGAACGCAGTCGTCATCGACGGTCTCATCATCTCGAAATGGGGCGGGGATCTGTTCAGGGAAATGCAGCAATCGGGGTTGACGGCCGCGAACTGCACTTGCAGCGTCTGGGAGAATTTCAGCGATACCGTCAATAATCTCGTGCAATGGAACCGTTGGTTTCGTGAATTTGGCGACCATATCGTCAAGGCGGAAAGCGTTGCGGATATTCGCCGCGCGAAGGATTCTGGAAAGACGGCGATCGTTCTGGGCATGCAGAACACCTCGGCTTTCGAAGACAGGATCGGCTATGTCGAGATCCTCAAGACCCTTGGTGTCGGCATCGCGCAGATGACGTACAATACCCAGAACTGGGTCGGCAGCGGCTGCTATGAAAGCCGCGACAGCGGCCTGTCGGATTTCGGGCGCGAGGTCGTGGCCGAGATGAACCGAGTCGGAATGCTGTGTGATCTCAGCCATGTAGGGCCGAAGACGTCGAGAGAGGTGATCGACACCTCGACGGTGCCGGTTGCCTATTCGCATTGTCTGCCCGCGGGGCTGAAGGCGCATCCCCGCAACAAGTCGGACGAGGAACTGCGCTATATCGTCGACAAGGGTGGTTTTGTCGGCGTGACGATGTTCCCGCCCTTTCTGGCCAATGGCGTCAATTCGACCATTGCCGATTACATCGCTGCAATGGATTACGTCATCAATATCGTAGGCGAGGATGCTGTCGGCATCGGCACCGATTTCACACAGGGCTATGACCGCCCGTTCTTCGACTGGATCACGCATGACAAGGGATTTGGCCGCCGCCTGACCAACTTTGGCGAGATCATCAACCCGGCCGGCTTCCGCGAGATTCGGGATTTTCCGAATATCGCGGATGCCATGGCCGATGCCGGCTGGACCGAGGCACGGATCGAAAAGATCCTGGGTTTGAACTGGTTGAACCTGCTGCAAACGGTCTGGGGAAAGTAAGAACGAACAGCACGAATACGGGATCACGCATCGGGATAATCCTTGCCGCCGAAATGCGGCACCCGGCCCACCAACAGAAGGCACCGCCCTTGCTTCGGACAAGGGCGGTGCGACCCTATTCCAGTACGCACAGAGAGTTATAAGAGTGTGTGTAGGTTGGCGCGCAATGCAGGCAGGCTCCCGCCTGATATCTGTCGCGCTGCATATGATCGCGGGTCTGTGCGAACAGGTTTTGGCGCTGCATGGGCGGATAAATTAATATGGCCGCAAACGGGCGGCGTCGGCAGGATTTGACGCCGTATCGGTTTATTTCAGGCGGCTCTGTTGCACAAATGGCTGAGGGGATTCATCATGGGAATCCAGCGTGATAGCTGGATGGCATGAGCAGACCCACACCCCCCGCCTACAAGACCCGGAACTGGCCGAGCTACAATGAAGCGCTCAAGCGCCGCGGCTCGCTGACGATCTGGTTCGATCCCGAGATGATCTGGGCGGCCGCGCCGACCGGCAAGCGTGGTCGGCAGCCCAGCTATAGTGACGCTGCGGTCCAGACCTGCCTGACGATGAAGGTGCTGTTCGGCATGGCGCTCCGCCAGACCACCGGGTTCGTGGAAAGCCTGCTGCAGTTGATCGGTCTGGACTGGGCGGTGCCCGATTTCAGCACCCTCAGCCGACGCCAGAAGACCTTGAAGGTCAACATCCCCTATCGCGGCTCGCAGGGCCCGCTGCACCTTCTGATCGACAGCACCGGGATCAAGGTCGAGGGCGAAGGCGAGTGGAACGCGCGCAAGCATGGCGGCCCGAAACGACGTATCTGGCGCAAGGTCCACCTCGGGATCGACGAGAAAACACTGGAAATCAGGGCGGTCGAGTTCACCAGTAGCGACGTAGGCGACGCACCGATGTTGCCCGAACTGCTCGACCAGATCCCACCCGATCAAGAGATCGCCAGCGTTACCGCCGATGGCGCATACGACACCCGAAAGTGCCACGACGCCATCGCCGCCCGCGCCGCTGCGGCCATCATTCCTGTGCGGAAGAACGCCAAGCCCTGGAAGAAAACTTCAGCCGGAGCCGTAGCACGGAACGATATCTTGCGAACCACCAAATACCTCGGCTGGACAATCTGGCGACGATGGAGCGCATATCATCGCCGAAGTCGTGCAGAGACAAAAATGCACTGTATGAAACTGCTGGGCCAGCGCCTGACCGCGAGGGAGTTCGACCGCCAGGTCGCAGAACTCCATATCCGCATGGCTGTCATGAACGGCTACACCGCGCTCGGAATACCCGTCACAGAGACTGTGGGATAAATCCGTCCGGGGAAAGGGACAGTCCGGCCATAAACCGATTTGTGCAACAGAGCCAGCATGGCCCGGACGCCGCAATCATCCGCGTGGCAACCGGCTGGCAGATCGACCGGCGCGGCCTGATCCGCGATTGAAAGTTTTTCTATCCGTTTCAGCGACAACTGGCCGCCCGCCCGGGCGGCCCTCTTTTTTACCTCTGTCTGGTGGGTTGGTCCGGTCCCGACCCTGATCCCAGGGCCGCGACCAGACCCGGCGCTAAGGCCGCGCCGGGCCGCCGCTGCGCGGCTGTCACCGTGGCGCCATCACTCGCGTCCGGCTGTTAACCCGTCTGGCGCACGCCAGCCGGAGCCGGACCTATCCACCACCACACGGATCTTGTCATTCTACCACACCGGTCAAGGACGGCGGCCGCGCAAGCGCGCCCTTGCAAGCGGCCCGTGCCGGGCCGTCCCTGACTCGGCGTGTCCGATGCCGGCGACCGTGCGGGGCGGCTAAAGCCTCGCATTTCCCGGTCAGAACGCTTACATTCCTGAAAGGAGATCATTCATGGCAAACGCGCTACACATCGACACCCTGAAATTCGCCCGCAAACTCACAGATGCTGGCATGGATCAGAAGGCCGCCGAAGCCATTGCCGAAGGGCTGGCCGAGGCGGATACCTCGACCCTGGCCACCAAACAGGACCTAGCCGAGTTCAAGGCCGAACTGTTTCGCCATCTCTGGATCATGGCCGCTGGCATCGTTGGCCTGACTGTCACGCTTATAAAAGTGCTGCCGGGTTGAACGGCTAAGTGGCCCCTTCGGGGGCCACTTTCATATCTCGCCCTTTTTTGTCCCTCGCAGCCGCGCGCAATGCCGGACGCTGGCAGGCGCTACGCGCCAACCAGCGGCACGCCGGCTAGGCGCGCCATGCCCCGATCCCGGACCACAATCCATTCAGGTGCGTGCCAGCCGCAACGCGGCGGGGCTCTGTTGCACAAATCGGCTTAAGGCCGAGGTTCCCCTTTCCCCGGACGGACTTATCCCACAGCTTCCGTGACGGGTATTCCGAGCGCGGTGTAGCCGTTCAGGACGGCGATGCGGACCTGGAGTTCGGCGACCTGTCGGTCGAAGTCCCGTGCCATGAGCCGCTGGCCCAGCAACTTGATACAATGCATCTTTGTCTCGACGCGGCTTCGGCGGTGGTATCCACTCCATCGTCGCCAGAGCGCGCGGCCCAGGTATTTCGCCGCGCGCAGGGCCTCATTTCGGGCTACGGCTCCGGCGGTGATCGTCTTCCAGGGCTTCGCGTTCTTGCGGGGCGGGATGACGGCATGGGCACCGCGATCTGCAATCGCATCGTGGCATTTGCGCGTGTCGTAGGCGCCATCAGCCGTAACGCTACCGATTTCCTGGTCCTGCGGGATTTGGTCGAGAAGGTGGGGTAGGATGGGCGCATCACCGATGTGGCTCCCGGTGACTTCGACGGCCCGGATCTCCAACGTTTCTTCATCGATCCCAAGGTGGAGCTTGCGCCAGACGCGCCGTTTCGGGCCGCCATGCTTGCGTGCGTGCCACTCGCCTTCACCTTCGACCTTGATCCCGGTGCTGTCGACCAGCAGGTGCAACGGCCCCTTGGAGCCGCGGTAGGGGATGTTCACGGCCAAGGTCTTCTGGCGGCGAGATAGCGTGCTGAAGTCGGGCACCGTCCAGTTCAGGCCGACCAGCCGTAGCAGGCTCTCGACGAACCCGGTCGTCTGCCGGAGCGCCATGCCGAACAGCACTTTCATCGA
>NZ_JBGOSN010000094.1:0-6513 GCF_046335115.1 Paracoccus sp. P2
CGAAGCGATCGGCGCAAGCGTCGCATCCATCAAAACGCCCCTGACCGTGGCCTTGTTCGGCATCTCACCCTCTCCTCATCCGAAATCGCCACGCATTATCGGGGAAGGGAAAGGGCGTTGCGCCGCGGCCGGGTGCAACGGCCGGGCCAGGGGGCGTGCCGGACGAACGGGGCCGAAAACGGGACGGAAACGCAAAAATCCCAGGGAAACCAGCGCAATGCGTCGATTTCCCTGGGATTTCTGGTGCCGGTGAAGGGCAACGAATCGTGATTTCATGCACTCTCGTTAGGTTGCATTCACTATCAATCGTCAAACCTTTCCAATAAGTTATCTGACCCATGCCGTCCTATTTGCTAGCATTCACCCTCATGCTCTCTTATACTCAAAGGGGGATAGGAAGGTGGATTGAAAGTGCGCGCAACCAATCGTTTGTCAGCCAAAGGCATAGTCGCAGCCACGCCGGGGAAATATGCTGATGGAGGCGGACTGTGGTTCGTGAAGCGTGATGACGGTGGCGCGCAATGGGTTCTTCGGGTCACCATCCATGGCCGCCGCCGCGAAATGGGTCTGGGTGCCTTTCCCGCGGTGAGCCTTGCCGAAGCTCGTCGCAAAGCTGACGAAGCACGCGCCAAGGTCCGAGACAGCGTTGACCCTATCAAAGATCGAGAGCGGCAGCGCCGGGAGGCCGCGCGCAAGCTGCACCTGTTTCAAGACATTGCACAGGACGCATTTGAAAGCCGCAAGGCCGCCCTGAAGGGGGATGGGCAGGCGGGGCGCTGGTTCAGCCCGTTGGCGCTTCACGTTTTGCCGAAACTGGGCAAGGTTCCCGTCTCCGAAATCGACCAGATAGACATCCGCGACACGTTGGCCCCCATCTGGCACACGAAATCAGAGACCGCCCGGAAAGCCCTGCGGCGAATCGGCATCTGCATAAAGCACGCCGCTGCTCTCGGACTGCCGGTGGACCTTCAGGCGGTCGAAAAGGCCGATGCCCTTCTTGGCAAGCCTCGCCACAAGGCCGAGCACATCCCGGCCATGCCGTGGCAGGACGTTCCCTCGTTCTACGCCAGCTTGAACGAGGGCAGCACGACCCATCTGGCCCTGCGACTTCTGATCCTGACGGGTGTTCGGTCCTCTCCGCTGCGGCACATGCACGAAGATCAGATCGAGGGCGACATCTGGACCATTCCCGGCGAAAAGATGAAAGGTCGCCGTGATGCCACACCCGATTTCCGCGTCCCTCTGGTGCCGGAGGCGCTGGACATCATTGAGCAAGCCCGGCGGCTTTCCCGCTCGGGGTTCCTCTTTCCCAGCGTCCGGAAAGGTGTCATCTCGGACGCGACCATGGCTCGCCTAATGGAGCGGCGAGAAATGGACGCCCGTCCGCATGGCTTCCGCACCAGCTTACGCGTCTGGCTCGCCGAAGCGACCGACGCGCCGTATGAGGTCGCCGAAACAATGCTGGCCCATACTGTCGGCAGCGCCGTCGAGCGAACCTACAAACGCACCGACTTCCTTGAGCAGCGCCGCATTCTTCTGCTGCGCTGGGCGGATCATGTCACCGGGAAGACCGGGAAAGTCCTTCAGCTAGCGAGCGCACAATGAGCAAGGTTTCCTCTACATCGGTGCAACCCGTTGCAACGCAGGCCCCGCATGGCTCGGAAGCCTCATTCGATGTAATGGGGTTCATGACAGGCACATTGGAAGACTTGACAGGGGTCGTGGGTTACGTTCGACAGAGGCGTCCTCAACCAGATAAGATAGCCGGTTCTGATCCACTAGCTTACGAGAAGCGAATCCTCCACGCCCTTGCGGCAGCAGATGCCGCACCGCTGCCAGCCAATAGTGCTTTCGCCCGCGAGGCATTAAAGTTCATCGCTATAGCCGAGAAAATTATATCCGATTTCCCTATCGAACACCGCGAGGCTGCACGTCAGCTATTTCACGCCACGCGCCATGCGACTCTGCACGAATCGACAGCCATCCTGCGCAGACGGGCGGCAGACAAAGCAAAAAGGGGAGAAAAGCAACTTAGAGATATTCACAACGCTAACCTCGCATCAAGGAAATGGCATATTGGCGACGAAGAGTTATTTCTTCAAATAGACGCGCTCACCGGACATCCCAACGAGCGGAACGGGAAGAAGTTAAACAGTCGATCAGCACTGAAGAAGATCAAATATCCCAGCCTACTAGGAACACCCGAAAAACGTTGGCCAATGGCTACAATACGAGACTTGGACGCCACGTTAAGACGTTACTATAGGCATAAGAAAAATTTGGACGCCTATCAGACGTCCAAATAAAGCGGTGCAACATGGGACCAGATGAAACGAATCATGGTCTCATGGAATGAACACATACCCCACTCTTCAGCGACTCCGTTCGGCCCGCGAAGCCGCTGCCTACTATGGCGTCAGCACTTCCACGCTCTGGCGCTGGGTTCAGCAGGGCTTGATCCCGGAACCGATCCGCATCGGCGGACGCACTTTCTGGGAACCGGAGGCTTTGCAACAGCATACCGCCAAGCTGGCTGCCCAGCGCACCGGAAATTGAAAACCCGCCCATGCGCAGGCACGGACGGGGTAATCTCTGACAGGTTCTAATCAGATCATATCCTGACCGGCTGCGCATTCCAATAGGAATCGCATCTATGTCCAATATGAAACCCCATCACGGGACCGCTTCAGCGTGCCGTAACAATGAAACTGCCGCCATCATTCCCTTCGAACACACCCATCGGCGTGCATACGGCATTCCGCGCATCAACGAAGAGGAAGCAGAACTTCGCCTAGCAATCTCGCAAGCCATAAGAGCTTTGCTGCGGATGAGAGAACTTTCGATAAATGAGTTCCTCGTCGCCGATTGGTTGCTGATGCCGACCGTTTATGGAAGGCTTCCTTGGATTGCTTCGACCAGCCTCGCTTTGAACGGTGACGAATGGTTGCCTTCTGTGCTGATCGGCAAAACCAGCTATTTCGCCGCTCTCCGTGGTCTTGAGGAAAAGGGGATCATCTCCCGGAAGCGTTTGCCTTCCGGAGTCGCCCTCCACCTGCACATTGATCAAGACGCAGCGTTGACGTGCTTCCGCATGTGGCAGAAGCAGGCAACCGGGAGGTCGGCATGACCTGCGCCGAATCCTCCGATCACTACCCCGCCGAGGTTTTCCGCGTGGTCCTCCCCGGCAAATCCTTCCGGATTATCGAGTGCCGGGACGGTATCCAATGGGTGATCCAGCATAGCCGGAGAGGCGCTGACAAGCAGGCCACAGGCCGATGGCGCGGGTGGGCATATCCAACCACCAGAAGCGCCCTCATGCGCCTGTGGCATGAGAAAACCGGCTCTATCATACCGGAAATCGCTGCTCTTCCGGCCAGCATCTACCGGCTCCGTAAACGCGGTATCGACATCCATACCGAGATGGAACCCCATGCCGGTGATTACCCCGGACGGCACGCACGATACCACCTGTTGTCCGAGATTACCTGCGTCGGGGAGAGTAAAGACGGGGCGAGCAATGCGTGAATTGCACCGAGCGCCCCCCGACATTCTGAACCGGCTAGAAGGGGGGGAAACCCTCTCTCCGCTGGAAAAGCTACTGTTCCGGGAGCGCATAGATGACCTCTGGAAGCCATACCTCACCATAACCGAATACAGCGTTATCAGCTATATCGTGCGCCGAACTGTTCATTTCGGCAAGACTTCTTTCACCGCTTCGACAGAGAACATTCTGAATGGTGCGCAGGACTGGCCGGGAGTTGGCGTTAGCCGACGCACTTATTTCGACACGCTGAACACCCTCGAAGCCAAAGGCATGATCCAGCGGGTTCGCCATAAAAATGGTCGCGTCACCGTTGTCATCAACACCGAATGGACCCCGGAGGACCAAGAGATGATCCCGGTTCCGAAGCGCCTGAAGGATCAGAGACAGTGCCCCTCTGGCACCGAAGCTTGTTCGCGAGACGAACTAGGCCGGGAAATCAGTGCGCCATATGCACCAACTGGTGCAGCAAATGCACCGGATCGGTGCGCCAGACGCACCCTGAATACATACAGTAAGAATACCTTCAATAGGAATACCGGCAGTGTTGGCGATGCCGCCGCTGACGCGCCGTCACCGCGACCCGTCACGCCGAAGGAAAAGACCGAGAGGAAGCCTTCCCCGGATGAAAACCAAAATCCGTGTTTTTTCGGCGCGACCAAAGAATCTAGGAACTGCGACATCGAGGCGGTGCAACCCGCTGCAATTGCCGTTCGTCAGCGCATTTCCCGCGCCCAAGCCGAGATGCCCCGAGGCCCCGTGCACAGCACCACCTCCGGCGCTCTTGTGGCACCCATGCTGATGCTGGCCGAGACGTGGAAGGACGGTCGCTCCCGCATCTTGGCAGAGTGCGCAGCAGCGACGCAGGTCAGCCCCGCCGGGGCAGCCAAGACCGACACGCACAGCCCGGTCAAGCATTCTGCGCCCCCCACCCCCAGCCTTACCGCAGGAGGCACGTCCCAGACTATCCAGAACGGCCCGTAAAGGCATCTGCACCGCCCATGTCACTGCCCTGCGCTGACCCTAACCGCAGCACCTATGCGCCCTCGAAAACCTGACAAGGAGACACCCGAAATGACCGCATTCCTCGCGATCATCTATCTCGCCCTCGGCCTGTTCTGGTGGCGACGCATCGTCATTGCTTGCCCAGCGCCGGGCCAACCCGAAGAATGGCGCAAAGACCTGATCGAAGCCGACGCCCGCAGCGATGTTGCGCTGCTTCTCGCCAAGGGCACGTTCATCCTGCTTTGGCCGCTGGCGTTGGGCATGGGTTGGCTGTCGGCACGGCTGACATAGTTGCAACGGGTTGCACCGACAGCGAACCCAACGTGATCCACTTCCGACATGCGCAATTTCATGTGAACCCCAAGTTCAACGATCCCGCCCTCTTCGGAGGCACCTTCCAGATCGCCGTAGGGAACGACGAACAGGGCACCACGGTCATAGAGGAGGGGATGCTGCCGGGGGTCCACTACCCCGCCCGGTCCACCGCAGCGAAGATCGAGGCGGGTTCAACGCCCAGCGCCCGGCAAACGTGCAGAAATTCCACGATATCCAGCCGCCGCTCATAGCCTTCGACCTTGGCGACAAAGGACTGGGGGCGGCCCAGCCGGTCAGCCAGCATCTGCTGCGTCAGCCCGGCCTCCTTCCGCGTGGACCGTATCGCGTTGATGAGCCTGCGATACTCCTCGTCGTAGATGCTCTTCGCCAACCGCACATTCCTTGACCCGGCATGCAGCGGTGGTTAATCCCAGAAAGGAATTATCCCATTTCAGGATGATAGCTCGCTGGCAACATACCGCCCTACGGCAAGGAGCCCATGATATGACCACAGAGACCGGGACAGGCACTGGCACACCCAAGCGTGGCAAAGGCGCACTTCAGATTGTCGCACTACTCGCCATCCTGTATGCTGCGGCATCTATCCACATGGCCCTTGCTGGCCTTCTGTTCGTTTGCGCGCTTCTGCTTGCAGCGCTGTCGATCATCCGCCCGACCCCTTCCTATGGCCTCCCGACGCGCCGCTATGGTGCTGCCGTATTCTTTTCAGTGCTGATCGGCGGATCGGTTGCCATGGGCAGCGTTGCCGGACGGCACGACGAAGAACGCCTCGCCGCCCTGAAAGCTTCCTCCTCCGACATGAAGAGTAGCATACTTTGGGTCATCTGTGAGACCTCCTTGCTGCAGAGGTCAAGAGCTTGCTCAATCTTGCTGTTGGTTACCTCGACGGTGAGATCCTGTGCAATCGCGCCGGCATCGAACCCTGCCGCTATGATGGCACCGTGCCCGCGCAAGCCATATCAAGGCGTATCTCGCACACGAAAAAGCCGCCCTCGAAAGGACGGCTTTGGAGCATGATCTGAGAAAGAGACTAAGCGAGGCTTAGAAGCGGTAGTTAACGCCGAGTTTGACCTGCTGCATGGTCGCTTCCACGTTCCCTTCCGTGTCCTTCACGGTTCCGAAATCGGTATAGGCGTATTCAGCATAGCCAGACCAGTTATTGGTGAACCGGTATTCCGCACCGATACCGACGGTCACGCCATCAAGGTCAGTGCTGTCTGAATAGGTTTCAAAACCATCGGATGCCCGGCCATCCACATCAGCCCACGTATAGCCCAGCAAACCATAGGCCAGCAGGTTTTCGTTTACGGCATAACCGGCACGGGCAAAAATGGTCGCTGCCTTTTCGACTTCGAGATTTAGGTCACCGCCGAGCTCACCCAGAGCGTCACCATAAACACCGCTGAGGCCGCCGTCATACTTGCCAAGGTTGTATTCACCACCAAGGCCGAAAACACCTTTCCCGACTTGCCAGTCGTAGCCGACGCGGATCGCGCCCGAGACGCCATCCGGCTTGGTCAACGTGCGGCTAGGGCGTGTTGACAAAAGGGGTTCACCGGGCGCGGTGATCGTGATTCAAGCTGGTATCTGCAATGGAGACCAGCGTGGCACGAGACCTGATGTCGAACGAC
>NZ_JBGOSN010000095.1:0-5591 GCF_046335115.1 Paracoccus sp. P2
TCTTCGATCGCTGCAATTACCCGACCGCGAAGGTCTCCGCTCAGGCTCCTCGTCTTAGGCTCCTCGTCATCATCTCCTCCTGGCAAATCACAGGAGCAGTGAAACAGACATTGTTCATCGCGTGAATCCTCAAAGCGACCCGGTGTTCGTCAAATTCGCTCTAGATCACCGGTGGCGCAGCTAGATCAGAGCGTATCGTAAAGCGCGAAATCGCGCGCCATGACCTTGCGCAGCAGGCCTTCCTGCTCGGCCTGCAGGCTGACATCGACCGCCGGAGGCACGTTGACGCGGGGCAGGCTGATCGCGCAATCCAGTCGATCCTCGAGGAAATGGGTGAAGGCATCCATGTCCTCGTAGCGAAAGATGCGATCGACGCGATCCGCTTCCGCGGTCAGGAAATCCGCCTGGGCGCCGACGCGTGCGATGTCGGGCCCGGCGGGATCGGCATAGGCCTGCGCGAAATCAGCGAAGCTGAGCCCGATCATGGCGTGGCTCGGATCTTCCTCGTCGTCGCGCAGGCGAAAGCGGTACCAGCTGCGCAGCCATCCTATCGGCTCGCGCATCAGGGCGATGGTGGTGAATTTCTCGCCGGTGACGGAATGAAGCCAGGGCTCGATATGGCGGCGATAGGTGCGCAGGTCGGCGTGTTTGAGTTCGGCCGGGCGCTGGACGGCGACATTGGCCAGGGCTTCGAGCGCGGTCTCGACCGCGGTGGATCCGGCTTTCGGCGTGGCCAAGAAAACCAGTCGTCTTTCCCAGAATATCAGCATTTCCTGCAAGCTTTCAGCCATTGCGGCACGCGTGCCGGCATAGCCACTCGCCCTGAGGCTGTAAACCGTTTCTTAATCCTCTTGCGGCAGACTGGGTCAGGAAGGCGAGAGACCTTCCGATTCGCAAAGCAGGACTTGCATTTCCGCGCAAGGATGCGCAAATAGGAACATCCCGTGAACAAAAGTGGCGGGCGGGCGCTGATTGCCCCGGATGGCGGGGTGTGAAATAAGCATGAGGACCGCATGGCAGGGGCAACACTTTTCGACATGAACGACAAGCGATCCGCAGACAAGCAGAAAGCGCTGGACAGCGCGCTGGCCCAGATCGAACGGCAGTTCGGCAAGGGCTCGATCATGAAGCTGGGCGCCGACAACCCGGTGGCCGAGATCGAGGCCACTTCGACCGGCTCGCTGGGGCTCGACATCGCGCTGGGGATCGGCGGTCTGCCCAAGGGCCGGATCATCGAGATCTTCGGGCCGGAAAGCTCGGGCAAGACCACGCTGACACTGCATGTCGTGGCCGAAGAGCAGAAGAAGGGCGGCGTCTGCGCCTTCGTTGACGCCGAGCACGCGTTGGACCCGCAATATGCCAAGAGGCTGGGCGTCAACCTGGACGAACTGCTGATCAGCCAGCCCGATACCGGCGAGCAGGCGCTGGAAATCGTCGATACGCTGGTGCGCTCGGGCGCGGTCAGCCTGGTCGTGGTCGATTCGGTGGCGGCGCTGACGCCGAAATCCGAGATCGAAGGCGACATGGGCGACATGCAGATGGGCAGCCAGGCCCGGCTGATGAGCCAGGCGATGCGCAAGCTGACCGCCAGCATCGGGCGGTCGAACTGCATGGTGATCTTCATCAACCAGATTCGCATGAAGATCGGCGTGATCTTTGGCAGCCCCGAGACGACGACGGGCGGCAATGCGCTGAAATTCTATGCCTCGGTGCGCCTGGACATCCGCCGCACCGGCTCGATCAAGGACCGGGACGAGGTGACCGGCAATGCCACCCGGGTCAAGGTAGTGAAGAACAAGGTCGCGCCGCCCTTCCGCGAAGTCGAATTCGACATCATGTATGGCGAAGGCATCTCGAAGGTTGGCGAGTTGATCGACCTGGGTGTCAAGGCCGGCGTGGTCGAGAAATCCGGATCCTGGTATTCCTATGGCGACGAGCGCATCGGCCAGGGCCGCGAGAATGCCAAGCAGTTTCTGCGCGACCATCCCGAGATGGCCTATGCGATCGAGGACAAGATCCGCGCCAGTCATGGGCTGGACTTCGGCGTCACGGACGACGGCGACGAGGTGATGGCCGAAGATTGACCCTGGATCGGGCCGGTTTTCGAGGCGAAGCACGGGGGCTTTGCCCCCACGCTTCCTGCGCCCTGGATGGGGCGCAGGAAGCATTCCCCCAGGATATTTGCACAAGGAAGACCCTGCCGCCGGCGCCAGGCCATGCAGGATTGCTGGACAGCCGCCATGGCTGGGGCTAGACCGAGCGGCACACCGGTTCTGGCCGGAAAGACCGCTTTGCGATGAAGGCCCGATATGCCCAGCTTGAATGACATCCGCTCGACCTTCCTGAACTATTTCGAACGCAACGGCCACAGGGTCGTCGAGTCGAGTCCCCTGGTGCCGCGAAACGACCCGACCCTGATGTTCACCAACTCGGGCATGGTGCAGTTCAAGAACCTGTTCACCGGGGTCGAGACCCGCGACTACAAGCGCGCCACCACCGCGCAGAAATGCGTTCGCGCCGGCGGCAAGCACAACGACCTCGACAATGTCGGCTATACCGCGCGCCACCATACATTCTTCGAGATGCTGGGTAACTTCAGCTTCGGCGATTATTTCAAGGACGGCGCGATCCCCTTTGCCTGGGAACTGCTGACCAAGGATTTCGGCATCCCCAGGGACAAGCTGCTGGTCACGGTCTATCACACCGATGACGAGGCGGCGAACATCTGGAAGAAGGTGGCGGGGCTTTCCGACGACCGCATCATCCGCATCCCGACCAGCGACAATTTCTGGCAGATGGGCCCGACCGGTCCCTGCGGCCCCTGCACCGAGATCTTTTATGACCATGGCGAGCAGATCTGGGGCGGCCCGCCCGGCTCGGCCGAGGAGGACGGAGACCGCTTCATCGAGATCTGGAACCTGGTCTTCATGCAGAACGAGCAGTTCGAAGACGGCTCGATGCGGGCGCTGGACATGCAGTCGATCGACACCGGCATGGGGCTGGAGCGGATCGGCGCGCTGTTGCAGGGCAAGCACGACAATTACGACACCGATCTGATGCGCAGCCTGATCGAGGCCAGCGCCCATGCGACCAGCGCCGACCCGGACGGTCCCGGCAAGGTGCATCATCGCGTCATCGCCGATCACCTGCGCTCGACCAGCTTCCTGATCGCGGATGGGGTGATGCCCTCGAATGAGGGTCGGGGCTATGTTCTGCGCCGCATCATGCGCCGCGCCATGCGGCACGCGCATATGCTGGGCGCCAAGGATCCGGTGATGCACCGCCTGGTCCCGGCGCTGGTGCGCGAGATGGGAGCTGCCTATCCCGAGCTTGGCCGCGCCCAGGCGCTGATCGAGGAGACGCTGAAGCTGGAAGAGACCCGCTTCAAGCAGACGCTGGATCGCGGCTTGCGGCTGCTGGACGAGGAACTGGCAAAGCTGCCCAAGGGGGCGAACCTGCCGGGCGAGGCGGCTTTCAAGCTCTACGATACCTATGGCTTCCCGCTGGACCTGACCCAGGACGCGCTGCGCGAAAAGGGCCGCGCGGTCGATACGGCCGGTTTCGATTCGGCGATGGCCGAGCAGAAGGCCAAGGCTCGCGCCGCCTGGGCCGGTTCGGGCGAGACCAAGGATGCCGCGATCTGGTTCGACATCGCCGAAGAGCATGGCGCGACCGAGTTCCTGGGCTATGATACCGAGATCAGCGAGGGCCAGATCCTGGCGCTGGTGCAGGACGGCGGTGCCGTCGAGGAGGCGGGCGAGGGGCAGGCGGTGCAGATCGTCGTGAACCAGACGCCTTTCTATGCCGAATCCGGCGGTCAGGTCGGCGATACCGGGCTGATCAAGACCGAGACGGGTGCCGCGCGGGTGACCGATACGAAAAAGGTCGGCGGCGTCTTCATCCATGTCGCCGAGGTGACGCTGGGCTCCATCCAGCGCGGCCAGGGTGCGCAGCTTTCCGTCGATCACGACCGCCGCAGCGCCATCCGCGCCAACCATTCGGCCACGCATCTGCTGCACGAGGCGCTGCGCCGCGCCCTGGGCGAGCATGTCGCGCAGCGCGGCAGCCTGAACGCGCCCGACCGGCTGCGCTTCGATTTCAGCCATGCCAAGGCGATGACCCCCGAGGAACTGGCGCAGGTCGAGCGCGAGGTGAATGATTTCATCCGCCAGAACAGCCCGGTCGAGACCCGGATCATGACCCCCGACGACGCCCGCGCCCTGGGGGCGCAGGCGCTGTTCGGCGAGAAATATGGCGATGAGGTGCGCGTGGTCTCGATGGGCGAGCTGCCGGGCTCGGGCAAGGGGACCGGCGGGCAGACCTATTCGCTGGAGCTTTGCGGCGGCACCCATGTCGCACGCACCGGCGATATCGGCATGTTCGCCCTGACCTCGGAAACCGCCTCGGCCGCCGGTATCCGCCGCATCGAGGCGCTGACCGGCCAGGCGGCGATGGACGCGCTGCGGCGCGTGGACGGCGAACTCAATGAGATCGCCGGCATCGTCAAGGCGCAGGCCGGCGACGTGGTGAACAAGGTCCGCGCCCTGGCCGATGAGCGCAAGGCGCTGGCCAACGAGGTCGCGCAGCTCAAGCGCCAGCTGGCCATGGGCGGCGGCTCCGAGGACAAGCCGCGCGAGATCAACGGCATCAAGCTGATCGCCCGCCGGGTCGAGGGGGTGAGCGGCAAGGAACTGGGCCCGCTGGTCGACGAGATGAAGTCGCGGCTTGGCTCGGGCGCGGTGGTGGTGCTGGCCGAGGCCGAGGGCAAGGCGACGGTGGCGGCGGGGGTGACCCCCGACCTGACCACCCGCATCAGCGCCGTCGAACTGGTGCAGACCGCGACGGCGGCGCTTGGCGGCAAGGGCGGCGGCGGCCGTCCCGACCGCGCCCAGGGCGGGGCGCCCAGCCTTGCCGCCGCCGACAGCGCCATTGCTGCCGTCGAAACCCTGATCGGAGAGAAGGCATGACTGCGCTGTGGATCGCCCATGTGAACGTGACGGATCCCGAGGCCTATGGCGAATATGCGCGGCTTGCGGGTCCGGCGATCGCCGCGCATGGCGGGGTCTTTCTCGCCCGCGGCGCGCGCTATGTGCAGCTTGAAGGCAAGGAGCGCGCCCGCAATGTCGTGGCGCGTTTTCCCAGCCTCGAGGATGCGGTGGCCTGCTATCACTCGGCCGAATATCAGGCGGCGCTGGATCATGCCCGGGGCGCGGCCGAGCGGGATCTGGTCATCGTCGAGGAAAACCCGGCCTAGGCGCCAGGGCCTTCTGGGCTTTCTGCGCGATCCGGGCTTTCCTTTTACGCCGGGGATCTGGCCCCGGCCGGGTCGCGGTTTTCGGGCGATGGTCTTGGTCAAGCCCGCGGCAGCGGCCGCCTGGGGGCGGGCGTTCGTGGAAACATCCTGCTCTGTTCTGGTCCCGCTAGATCCTGCCCATATCAAATCGAAGCATAGCCTGCGTTTTTGAGGTGGTTGGCGCACTCCTTTGCAGAGAAGCTGTCAGGTCATGTGCCGAGGCGTTTCCAGGCGGCTTCGACGGTGCGTTCGGCGGCGGAGCGCATGAGGGGCTTGGGCGCGGCGAACATGAGGGGGC
>NZ_JBGOSN010000096.1:0-5353 GCF_046335115.1 Paracoccus sp. P2
CAGACCCGACGCAACAACCCGTCAGCTGACGGCCTTCGAGGCGCTTCAGGTTGCGCCAACTGCTCCGTGGTCGAGAGAGCGGTCAAAAATCGAGATGCCCTGAAGCGTATGCCATAAGGCAATGCCTTACGACCATTTGCTCAATCAGAGCAGACGGCCTTCACCGCAGGCGTACGTCCTTGCGATCCAGAATATACCATTCAGAACAAGACGATGGTCCGCAGGTTTCCGCCCGTTAGGGTGCCGGACGGCACGAATGAAGCCCTCGAAGAAGGTCCACTCATCGTCGGATATCAGGTTGCGTGCCAAGTTCATCTCCCACGTAGAGATGAGCTTGAATCATAGGACGACTGCCAGAGGAATCCCTTTTGTCAACACGACCTAGTTTTTCACACCAGGAGCAAGCAACTTGCGAAACGATCGAGCCAGCGGTCTTAGCCAACGTCTGGAAGCAGGCCAGCGTCTAATGATCTTACCGTAAGATTCATAACAGAAACGGAATATTTTGCCGCGAAATGTTGCTTGGGACTTCGAAAGAACAAAATCTTGCTCAACGATGTTCCCAGAGCTGAGATGTGACATCAGCCGCTGCAGCTTGTACTCCAGCTTTGCGTAATTGCGCGCGGCTGATTGCGGGGTCATAACCGAAAGCACTCGGTAACCCGCTGCCTGCGCGCAATAGCCTATCAAGCGTTCTTGTACGTGGGCTAGCCCTCCATCTACGTGGTGAGGCTCTTTGTTGTACTCTTCCCATTTCCAAGGCCATTCAAACATTTGCCGCAATGCTTGGGTGCGAAACCAGTACATCGTGCCATTCGGGGCAACAGGTGTAGCGCTGTCCAACGGAACGTTTATTTTCATCTCATCTGCCAGTTGGCGCGTCGGTTGAAAGTTGTTGAACCAAGAGTGCCCCAATGTGCCGAAACCAATGTGAATAATGGGCGGAATCACCAAGCCGAGATCCGGTTCTGCTTCCAGCTTGTCCAAAAGATTATGAACGTATCCACGGCTTCCAACCAGATTGTCGAAAAGATGTGTCTTGAACTCTTCTGCTACGCGAGGCGAGACCTGTGGCGTCCGTTTGGAATGAAGCCGGAGTGCCACTTGGTATTTGTCGGACAGGATCACGTCTCGGAAGGTGATGAACAACGCTGACATGTCGCGTCCACGATTATGCTCGACAACACGAACATCTATCGCGTCGGTCGAGTACCCCCTATCTAGGAGATGGTTCGTGATGGTTTGTTTGTTCTCTTCGCTGGCCGTGGTGACAAACAGATGGTGACGAGCAGGAATGTTCTCCACCAACCCCGCCAGATCGACAATCATCTCAGGATAATAGGCGTGGATAAAAACAGCCACGGTTCCAAAGTTCCATTCCGATTTATCGGGCTGGAGTGCTGTCGTGGGCAATATTTCGAACTGATCTGCATTCGCGTTGAACTCGCGCATCGGTATTGTCTGGCACGCGTGATCAATTGCAGCCTGGTAAGCCGCGGGGTGCCCTTGGCGCATGAAGTCGAGGGCTGGCCTTAGAGAAATGGCATTAATATCGTGGAGCAGCGGGTCGAGTGAGAAAACCTCTAGAGGTAGGCAAGGGCATCCCTTCTTGACCAGGCTATGCACCTCGTAAAGCCGCGGATCACTTGTTTGCAGCTCGTCAAGTTCGAGTGGGTATAGAATGTCATGCCCATGCGATTTGAGAAAGTGCGCGAACGGGCCAAGACCCCGCCTAAAATCTGTCCAGTGGTCGCCACCTTCGAACGCTTGCCAAAACTCTCGGAACTCGTCCGTGGCCTGTAACGCTGCACCAAAAATCGCAAAGTCCAGATAGGGTATATGTGATGGTAGCCCCTCGTTTTTTGTGCGAGGGTCAGCTTCAGTGGCATGCCAATAGGGCGCAAACAGCCCGGCGCCGGTGCTGTCCATCTGATCGAGCATCTGTGACACGGGGCGGATAGGTCCAAGCACGTGACTGCCGGTCGCGATTATCGGGACCCTAGGGTGTCCAACCTCTTTTGCTTCCGATAATAATCCGGCCCGCACCCCTGCGAGGTAGGATGTCTTGGCTTTGGGCTCGATCAGCACACGATCAGGCTCGAACCGATCCAGCGTGCGCGCCATCTCGGCGTCCGAGAGGACGACAACCAGCCGCTGACACGACGCACGCAACTCCGCCAAGGCGTGCTCTGCCGGGGCCGTACCGATCCGCCCACGCGGGAGGACATAGATGGCCGTACAATTCATTAGGTTTTTCTCTCTGGGACTATCAGTCTTTGCACCATGGCTTCGGCAGCTTGGCGGACGGGCTCGGCCGTCGACAGCAAGTAGGCGTCGTAGTGGACGAACTTGCGGGGATCAGCTGAAAACAACGGCTCATCCTTGCCTACATCAATGCTCCAGTTGTCCTTGAGGCGAGCTTTCAAGATATTTTCTACACCGAGCCGAAGCGTGGAGTCCCCCGGCACTGTGATCACACGGCGCGCATTATGCGCATGTTTACGAACCAGTGTTTGTAACTCGCGTTGTTCTTCCACCGAAACGAGTTGAGTGAATTTCAAGCGCAAGTCGGAACCGATATTGGGCTGCCCCCGGCCGTGGATCAGTGTCATCAGCCGCAGGAACTCGGTTAGTTCGATCGGATACTTCACGTTGACCGGCTTGGCATGTCGTGCGGGGAAACCTTGCAAGTCGAGGATCGCGCCGGTCAGATTCTCGAATATGTCGATGTCGCGCCTCTTGAGAATATCATACGGCACCGCATGGATCTGGGCGCGGTCCCGGGCTAGCAGAGGGTTGAGATCGCGCATGGGGTTTAACAGGCGCGATTTCATCGGGTCCGCGAATTCTCCGGCAAAACGCTCGGCCAACCCCATCGAACGCCCCTGCTTGACCTCTTCTGCCCAGAAGGACGGGAACACGTCCAGCGGATCGCGGACCACATAGACCAGTTCGTAGGTGTCGAACCCGAGAAGGCCGGACAAGACATCGAAGTTCGCGGGCTTCCAGCGGCAGAACCCCTCGGCGGACAACACGATGCTTTGGCCTTTGGCACGAGCTGTCTCACCCAAGGTCTTCAGCACATTGCGATAGGGGGCCTGTGCGGGAAGGTACTCATTCGCATTGTGAGCGAGGTGATGATGAGCGCCCAGTGACTCGGTGCCCTCGCTGGGGTACAGCCAGCCACCGTTGCCCAGGACACGACCGCCTTTCTTGAGGTTAACCTGAATGTAACTGGATGCCGTTTTGTGTGGACCGATATGCAATACCAGCCGTCTGGATGCTGTCGTCATGTCTTGATATCGGATGCCGCAAGGGCCGCTGCTGTCGGCGCCGTTTTCTCATTCCGACCGCCGGCAGACGATATACCCGCCTCGGCCAGCCAAGCTGTCAGTTGGGTAATTCCAGTCGAAAGGCCGTGGGCCGGGCGCCATCCCAATTCGTCTGTCGCGCGGGAGATATCGGCCACGGCGTGACGAACATCGCCGGGGCGAAACTTGCCGGAAATCCGCAGGTTTCCCTCGTCTTGCCCCATTGCCAGCAGAACCTGTCTTGCGGCATCGAGGATTGTCGTTCCAGCACCACTGCCAATGTCGATAATGCCATCCGGCATGGCTTTGACGGTGCCCATCCGGAAAAATGCTGAAACGACATCATCAATAAAAACGAAATCCCTGGTGATTTCACCGTCTTCGTAGATTTCCAGCGTCTTCTCCTCGGCGACCTGCTGGGCGAAGATCGACAGGACACCGGTATAGGGATTGCGCAGCGCCTGCCCTGGGCCATAGACATTTTGCAGGCGCAAGATGCCCACCTCAGTCTCGCTTCCCCAGAATCCCTGTAATAGAAGGTATTCCTGCATCAATTTGGTCGAGGCATAGATTGAGGACGGATTGGCGGGGCAACTGGCATTGGTGGCAACCGGGATCAGGCAGTTGCCGTGGATATCCCTTGGCGCAAAATCTCCCGCAGCAAGGTTGGAATTCGTCCGCGCCACGGCTGGGGTTGGTCGTCCCTCGGCGTCGACACATGCGCCCTCGCCATACACGGCGCGGGATCCGGCGAGAATGACTCGCCGCGTTGTGGACTGCGCCGTCCTCAGGGCCTCGATGAGGTTTGCCGTTCCGCTTACGTTTACATCCGAGTACTGGACCGGCATGTCATAGGACTGGCCGGTGCCGGTTTCCGCCGCGAGATGGTAGACGATATCCGGTTTGGCCTTCTGGATCGCCGCGTCCAGAGCGGTTCGGTCGCGGACATCGCCTTTGATGATGTCAACGCCGCGCTCGGAGAGCCGCTGTCGGTTCGCATCGTGGATGCTGGCCACCTGCGGATGGAAGCTATCGAAGACCGTTACCAAACCACCGGCGCGCGTCCAGCATTCGGCAAGCCTTGATCCGATGAAGCCCACACCGCCGGTTATGAATATTCTTTCGTTCATTCGGCTCCGAATCCGGAATAATACAGAAGATTGCCTAAGTATTTACCATATCCGTTCTTTTGGTACTTGGCGACACGCTCTTCCAGCTGGTTTACGCTGATCCAGCCCATGTTGAAGGCCACTTCATCCGGGCTTCCCGTCTGAAGCCCCTGGCGTTTTTCCAGCGTGCGCACGAAGTTCCCGGCATCCAGCAGGCTGCCGTGGGTGCCGGTATCCAGCCAAGCATAGCCCCGGCCCATGCGTTTCACGCTCAGGGAGCCGTCATGGAGGTAACTTTCCAGCAACATCGTGATCTCAAGTTCGCCCCGATCCGAAGGCTGCACCTTCTTGGCCCGCTCTGGTGCCGTTCCGTCGAGAAAGTACAACCCCGTCACCGCGTAGTCCGACGGCGGCACCTCGGGCTTCTCGATGATCTGCGTCACTGCGCCGGCCCCATCAAAGGCCACCACGCCATATCGTTCAGGATCGGCGACATGATATCCGAACACCGTTCCGCCGGCCTTTTTCTGGTCAGCCTCAGCCAAGATCTCCGGCAGGCCGTGGCCGAAAAAGATATTGTCGCCCAGAACCATGGCAGAGGGTGCGCCATCGAGGAAATCTTCTGCAAGAATATAGGCCTGCGCCAGCCCATCGGGCGAGGGTTGCACAATATAAGTCAGCTCAATTCCCCATTGGCTGCCATCGCCGAGTGTCGCTTTGCCTTTAAAGGCGAGATGACGAGTTCAACAAAATCAATGGGTGTGCTTTGCCATTAAATATGAGATTTTGTCTTTAAATGCGATACTCTTACCCTTAAAGCTGAGACAGAGGTTAGGTCATGTTGACAAATGGCGGAGCCAGAGGCGGATCGACGTGATGTCGATGAAGCCCAGGAAGCTTTCGGCGGTCTTGTCGTAGCGGGTGGCGACGCGA
>NZ_JBGOSN010000097.1:0-5311 GCF_046335115.1 Paracoccus sp. P2
ACGGCTTCACCGCACTCGGCATACCCGAAACTCAAGCCGTGGGATGACTCCGTCGGGGGAAAGGGGAACTCTGACCGTCAGTCAATTTGTGCAACAGAGTCGGCGCGCCGCGCCAAGCCTTCCTTATCTTCCGCGCCGATCTGGCTGCCTACGAGGCGGTAGTGCTGCGCGCGGTGAAGGTAACCACCATGCGGTCGAGCTTGTCCATCGGGATCGCGCGGCCTTTGCAGCCGGTTTCGCCCTGCCGCGCCCGGATCGAGCAGGCATAATAGCGGTATCGGCCGTTCTTGCCGGTGCGCAGCGTCATGGCCCCGCCGCAGTTGCCGCAAGGGCAAATGCCGGTCAGCAGGTTCAGCGGCCCATCGAAAAGCGGAAATTGGAGAGGTAGGATTCGTAGAACCGCACGGGCTCGACGCTGTCCGGCAGGGACCGGGCCACCGCCTGAAAGCGGCGATCATCGTCGGTGACGATATAGGCGATGCGCAGCCCGGCCTGGGCGGCGACCGCGTCGCAAAAGGCGCTGGCGTGGTCCAGATCGACCAGCAGGCCGTATAGGCATCGGCAACCTCCCACCCGGTGGCCGGCAGGTCGGCGATGCGGCGGCTCTCCGCCCCCGCCCGCATCCACAGCAGCGGGGCGATACGCTGCAAGGCGAGGTTGTGTGTGAGCAAGCTAGGACCGACTGCGGAGCGGCGCGGAGGCGTGGAGAGGCGTGGAAACGGAGACTCCGCGCGTCTTATTGAAAGCATTAGTTTTTCTGAAACGAACGGAGAAGCTGATGTCCGATGATCAAGTAGGGCTATGTCGGGGCGATGGCGCGATGGTTGGGGTGAGCGCGGGAGCGCAGTCGTGACCATCCTTCGTGGTCGTACGGACCAAGCCTGCCTCGCCGGATCTGCGGACGCAGGTCAAGAGCCGTCCGAGTAAATGACTCGAGGGAAGCACCAGACGCCCCAGCCGCAGGCCAAGCTCATCCGGTTCAAAGGTTCACGATAGCAAGGTGCGGCGGGGGAGTCGCTGTGCGACGAGGATGGCACAGGTCGCCGTATCGTGCCTTTTGGTGAACCGGGCACAACCACGCGAGGGTGTGCATAACAGCTTGTTTTCAAGGATATGTATCGCCATCCCGGGCGCGCCCTTGGCGACCGCGACAGCACCATCCGGGATTCCGGGTTGCGACCGGCGGGCATATATTTCATGCTTAAGGCCAACCACACAGTCGATGATGCTTTTCGTTCCGGGTTGGTTCGTACGTGTCGATATCGATTGTCGAACGAACCAGAAAGGGAAAGAGATGCAATCAGTCAGGCGCATGTGCAGGATCACCGCAGCGACGATGATGCTCGGGACTCTGGCCGCCGGAGCGATCGCCGCTGGCCCCCTCGAAGACCGTATCGAGGCCGGCGAATCTATCCGGCTTGGCTTCGCGGCTGCGCCGCCCTGGGCCTATCAGGGCGATGACGGCTCGCCAAAGGGCTTCGTCAACGGGATCACCATCGATGTTCTGAAGAACATGGGATACACCGATATTGAACCGGTGCTGACCGACTGGTCGGGACTGATCCCCAGCCTCAGGGCCGGGCGTGTCGATATCGTCACCGGTGGCATGTACATCCTCAAGGCGCGTTGCGAGAACATGGATTTCTCCGAACCGATCGGGGCCTTTGGCGATGCCTTCGTCGTCCCCGCGGGCAACCCCGAGAACATCGAGACCTATCAGGATCTGATCGACAAGGATCTGAAGATGGTGGCGCCCTCAGGCTATAACACGCTGGGTGACGCCAAGGCCGCGGGCGTTCCGGAACGTAACATCATGGAAGTGCCCGGCCCGACAGAGGCGCTGGCGGCCCTGCGGGCCGGACGCGTGGCCGCCTCGGCAACGAACGTGCTGGAAGCGAAACATGGAGCGGATTCGTTCGATGGGTTCGAAATGTCCGATCCGACCAAGTTCGTCGGCCGCGAAAAGCAGGTCGTCGGCGTTGGCTTCCACCCCGATGACGACGAATTCCGCGAGAAGTTCAACGAAGCGCTGAAGGAATACCTGGGCAGCGAGCAGATGATGGAGACCGTCACGCCCGACGACTACATCGCGGCCTACCTGCCCACAGGGCAGACCACGGAAGAGGCCTGCAAGGCCGACTGAGCGGGCGCGCAGCTCGCCCAATCGACCCGGACGGCGAAATATGCGCCGTCCGGTTTTTTCGTCCGCATGAGGACGCAACACGACGCCACGAGGGCCGATGTCCTATCTAGAATTCCTCGGCAACTACAGCGACCGGCTGATCGACGGCTCCCTGATCACGCTTCTACAGTTCGTCCTGGCGGCACTGGTCGCAGTCGCCGCCGCGATAATTTCCGGCCTGATCAAACTGGCGCAGCTGAAGCCACTACAGGCCGTCGCCACCGTCTATATCGAGATATTCCGTGGCACCTCGCTTCTGGTGCAGCTCTACTGGTTCTTCTTCGTCCTACCGCTGCTCGGGGTCAGCCTCGAGAAGTTCGTCGCCGGTTTCCTCGCGGTGGGTCTCTGTTATGGCGCCTACGGAGCCGAGCTGGTCCGAGGCGCAATCCAGTCGGTCCCCCGAGGCCAGTGGGAGGCGGCGCTGGCGTTGAACATGTCGCCCGCGCAGCGGATGTGGCGCATCATCCTGCCCCAGGCGCTGGTCATCATGCTGCCGCCTTGGGGCAATCTGATGGTCGAGATACTGAAGGGCACGGCGCTGGTCGCGCTGATCTCGGTTCCGGATCTGATGTTCGAGACGCGGCAGATCAACAACAACACCTATCTCTCCGCCCAGGCATTCGGAACCGCGTTGGTGATCTACTATATCTTCGCGCGTTTCGTCGTCACGCCGCTGATGCGGTGGCTGGAACGGGTGATGGCCCGCAGAATAGGAAGGGCCTGAGTCATGTTCGAATGGAGATGGGAATTTACCTTCGAAATTCTTCCGCGCCTGATCGGGGCGACGGGCAAAACGCTCCTGGCAGCCGGGGGCGGCTATGCAGTCGCTCTGGTGCTGGGGCTGATATTCGCGCTGGCGCAGCGCACGCCTTGGCGCGTGCTCACCGTGGCGACGCGCGAGGTGGTCGAGTTCGTCCGCTCCACGCCGCTTCTGCTGCAGGTCTTCTTTGTCTATTATGTCGGGCCGCAGTTCGGGCTGAACCTGTCGCCCTGGACGGCCGGCCTGGCCGCCATCGGCCTGCATTATGCCGCCTATCTTTCCGAGGTCTATCGCGGCGGCATTGAAAGCGTGCCCAAAGGCCAGTGGGAGGCCGCCAAGGCCCTTAATATGTCGACCCTCAAGACCTACCGCCGCATCGTCATCCCGCAGGCACTGCCTACGGCATGGGCGGGGCTGGGCAACTATCTTGTCGGCATCTTCAAGGACACGCCGATGCTGTCGGTGATCGGCGTGGGCGAGTTGATGCACACGGCCAACGCAGTAGGTGCCGAGCATTACCGGTACCTGGAACCTTACACTATAGTCGGGCTGATCTTCCTTGCCATCTCGCTGCCGACCGCCTGGCTGGTAAGGCAAATGGAGATCTCGCTCCGTCGCAGACTGGGACTGACGAAATGAATGACGACACGGGCCGCTATCCGCTGAAGCTGGAAGGCGACAACATCCCCATGGTCAGCTTCCGCAACGTGACCAAGAAATATGGCGACCTGACGGTGCTGGACCGCCTTGATCTCGACGTGGCGCCGGGCGAGATGGTCACGATCATCGGGCCGTCGGGGTCGGGCAAGACCACCGTCCTGCGCTCGCTGATGACGCTGGAAACGATCGACGGCGGCGTGATCTATGTGGACGGCGAGCCGCTGACCCATATGGAAAAAGGCGGCAAGCTGGTGCGCGCCAACCAGCGGCACCTGCGCCGGATGCGCGCGAAGATCGGTATGTGCTTCCAGCATTTCAACCTGTTTCCCCACATGACCGCGCTGGAAAACTGCATGGAGGGTCCGGTGCAGGTTCTGGGCCTGCCGAAGGACGAGGCGCGCGAGCGGGCTCTCGAGTTGCTAGGCATGGTGGGCATGTCCGAAAAATCCGATCAGCACCCTTCGCGCCTGTCGGGCGGACAGCAGCAGCGCGTAGCGATCGCCCGGGCGCTGGCCATGCGCCCCTCGGTGATGCTGTTCGACGAGGTGACGTCAGCGCTTGACCCAGAGATGATCGGCGAGGTCACCAACGTCATCCGTTCGCTGGTGGACCAGCACAGCCTGACGATGCTGATGGTCACCCACCAGATGGGTTTCGCGCGCGAGATTTCGGACCGGGTCTGTTTCTTCTACGGGGGCAGTATCGAGGAACAAGGCGCGCCGGCGACGATCTTCGAGACTCCCGAAAAAGAGCGCACCCAGCAGTTCCTGAGCGCGGTGCTGCAGGCGAACTGAAACAATAAATCCCCTACCTGGCTCAGTCGGACATCGCCCAGCATTACAGTCGCTTCCTCGACGAGGACATCATGATTGTGGCTTGGTCGCCACCTCTTTCCTCGGGTCATGGCCCACCGGGCCGGTGATGTCGGAATCCGCAGCGGGGGCATAGTCGGCGCTGTGCATCTCGCCTGAGAACCTGTCCGTTTGCGCAGAGTCCCCTTGCGGGTTTGATGAATGTCTGTGCGCAAACGGACAGATCCATTGTGCAGGGACATGCGATGATCAGCATGGCCACCGCGTTGATCAGCGCAAAGGTGAGCGCGGGCTCGGGTCCGAAGAACAGCCAGATAGGGAAGGTGAGCGCGGCAACCGCCATCACGGCCGGCACGAACCCCTCCGTCACCTTGTCCACCAGCGCCTGGATCGGCAACTTCGAGCCCTGCGTCTCTTCGACCATGCGGATGATCTGCGCCAGCACGGTCTCCGCACCGACCCTGGTCGCCCGGAACGAGAAGGCCCCGGTCTTGTTGATCGTGCCGTCGACGACTTCCGATCCGGCCTCCTTGGCGACCGCCACCGGCTTACCGGTGATCATCGACTCGTCGACATAGGACGAGCCGTCGACTACCCCGCCATCGGTGGGCACCCTGTCGCCGGGCCGGGCCGGACCCCTGATCCCCAGGCTGCGCATCAACCTCTCTACCGTGCAGCGTGCGACATCCTCGACCGCGCTGATCGAACGGCGTGGTCGACCCGGTATGATCGTATCCGACAACGGAACAGAGCTGACCTCGAATGCCATTCTGAAGTGGTGCGCCGAGCACGGGATTGTGAACCGGCGTGCAAAATTGACCCCGTAACGGGGTAATCGGCTTCCAAAAATGACCCCCCTTACGCTGATGGTCATGATGCCTCCGAGGCTATCGGGGG
>NZ_JBGOSN010000098.1:0-4878 GCF_046335115.1 Paracoccus sp. P2
GATGCTAACCTCTCCCATGGACGCTCCCCTCCGTAGCGGTGCTTCAACACCCGCCACCTTGGCACATCGATGCCGCCGGGGGGCGTCCACCCCATCGCTTACATGACTGGGACCACAGCATCCGGATCGAGCGGGTCACCGAGGCCAGCCCGGGCGTGACCTATCCAAGGCTTCTGAAGGCCAGCGGGGCCTGCCCGCCCGAGGATGTCGGCGGTGCTCCGGGCTACGAGGAATTCCTCGAAGCCCTCGCAGATCCGGACCACGAGCAGCACGACGACATGGTCGGCTGGTCAGGTGCATCCTTCGATCCCGAAGATGCCAGGATCGACAGGATCGTCGAACGCTTTGACCAACTCGCGAAGAAATGGTCCCCGCGGCCCGGCAAGCCCAAAGCACCCAAGCCCACTCCCTGAGCACGGACACCCGTCCGCGGCCTACGCCGGATGGTTACGTTTTCTCTACGCCACTTTCAATCGAACCTCGCTAGCCCCTCCGCCTGTCTTGACCACCTCGATTTGAACCGGGATCCGGTCTTTCATTGCCTGGACATGGCTGATCACGCCCACCGTTCGCCCCTGCNTTTTCTCTACGCCACTTTCAATCGAACCTCGCTAGCCCCTCCGCCTGTCTTGACCACCTCGATTTGAACCGGGATCCGGTCTTTCATTGCCTGGACATGGCTGATCACGCCCACCGTTCGCCCCTGCGCCTGCAACCGCTCCAGGGCGTCAATGGCAAGATCGAGGCTATCGGAGTCCAGCGACCCAAAGCCTTCGTCGATGAACAAGGTACCGGCCAAGGCACCATGTGTACCCATGCCCGAAAGGGCCAAAGCGAGCGCCAGAGAAACAAGGAATCGCTCGCCACCCGACAAAGAGCGCGTCGTGCGGCGATCACCGGCCATGTCGAGATCAACGACGAGAAGCGCTAGGTCAGACGCGGCGACCTCCAACTGGTATCGTGGCTTGAGGTCCCTTAAGTGCAGATTCGCACGCTCCACGAGAAGGCCCAAGGTTACGGCTTGCGCGATCTGGGCAAAGCGATCTCCGCTCGCAGAGCCGATGGCTTCATTAATCGCGAGCCACGTATCGGCGGTCGCGCTGGCCTTCTTGATCTCGGTCTCAAGGCCCTTCAACCTTTCCTGCGCCTGAAGGTCTGCTGACTGCTGTTCGATCAACCCGCCGATCTCTTGGGCCCGTTTCTCGACCGCAGCATTGACCGCGTCCTTGCGGGCCTCGAGCTCATCCCGAGGCTTGACTGGAAGTCCCTTTTCTTCGATGGCAATCAAGGCAGACTCGAGCTCCTTGAGCGCGCCGTCGGCTTCGGTCTTTTCAGTTTGTGCTTTTTGGACCTGTTCGCGGAGGAAAGTGACCTCTGCGTCGGAGGCTGCGTGAAGTGCGATCACGCGCTCAAATGACAGACCCGCAGCAGCGCACGCGGCCGAAAGCGCTCCCTCGGCGGTCTTCGCACGGATTTCAGCCTGATCAACGGTCTGGCAAGCGGCGGCTAGCGCACTCTCAAAGCTCGCGAGAACGATCGCTTCGCGCCCGGCCGTGGCTTCAGCGTGCTGGAGTGCGAGGAGCGCGTCCTTTCGCGCATCGTTATGCCGCGTCCGGTGCACCTCCGTAGGCTCACCGCCCAGCAGCGATGCCCTTTCTTCTCTGAGAGCATGGAGGTTCTTGGTCCGCGCATCCCTTTGAGCCGTGGCATCCGCCTCTGCACGCCTTGCGACTGCGAGCTCAGCCGCAGCTCGGGCGATGTCGGGCCCCAGCACTGCAAGCCGGGCCCGATAGTCGGTGAGGCGACGCTGCGCCTCCGTCAGGTCGGAGACGGCCCTTTGCAGCTCGCTTAGCACGTCCTCTGCGCCCTCGCCGAACGCTTCCACATCGCGGCCTAGCGCCGCGAGGATTGGTCCGACCCGGGTGTCGATCTGCTCGACCGCTGTTCTTGCAGTCTCGATATTCGCGGACAGCTTCTCGATCCTTGACCCGGATCCCGCCATCCTTTGATCAAGATCGCGGATCTGTGCCTCAAGGCGTGCGATCTCACGCCCTTGTGCATCGATCACCCTGGCTGCGTCGTCATGAATCCTGTCGACCTCCTCGAGGCGGTCCCGGTCTTGCTCCAGCTTCTTGCGCCACTCGCCGATCGTCACGACAATCTGCGCGTATACGACATCACCGACACCGGGCTCGCGCGGGAGCCGGTTGTCGAGAGCGGTGCCGTCTAGAAGGCCGCGCGCTTCGGTGAAAGCCTCGATGGCCTTCGCGAGGCGACTGTCGAGCTCTGGCCTGATCGCCGTCTCCGCGGCGCTGATTTTCTCGGCTTCGGCCGCTGTTCCGTCGGCGTTTCGGAGTGCGTCCATCGCCGCAGAGTACGCTTTCTCTTCGGTCTCAAGCTGCAACCGGAGCTCGGCCGCAAGCTGCGCCAAGGCGCTGTCCTGCATCACAGGATGAGAGAGCGACTGACAGACAGGGCACGGTTCTCCATCCCGGAGATGCTGCCGCAGGCGCGCAGCTTCGGCCGAGACTGCGGCCGCAGCACTGGCGACCGGACGCCTGAGCGTTTCGACCCTTTGCCGGGCGGCCTCGACCTCTGTGGTCGCAATCGCCTTCGCCGCGACCGCAAAGGCAAGCTGTGCGCGCGCATCTGCGATCTTCCTTTCACTCCCGGAGATCACGCTTCGTGCAGCGCCCACCTCTCGATCAGCGCCCTGCACAGCGCGCAGGTCCGTCGCCGCTTGTGACAGACGCACCAATCTGGCGGACGGGTTAGCGGACCTCAACGCCTCGCGCTCACCCGCAACCTGATCCTGCCTCTCGCGGGCAGCCGTGATCGTAGTGTCGGCCCTCCTGATCGCGTCCTGCGCGGTCGTCTTCGTCTTGACGTCGATCGCTATCGAGTCTGTCAGGTCCGCTTTCTCGACCAACCATGCTGCCAGGCTGGTGGCCGCCTCGATACGATCCTGAAGGCGACCCTCGAGCATCGTCCAGTTCGCCAACAACGTCTCGTGGCCGACGACGGCTTCGAGGGTGGCGCTCTCCCGCGCAACAGCCGCCTCGAGCGCCGTCTTGTCCCTCTCCAAGTCCTGCGAAACAGCATCCGCCTGTCTTGCCTGTTCGGCCGCATCGGCGAGTTTCGCCTCGGCATCCCGTAATTCGCCCTCTGCGGTCCCGATGTTCCCATCCAGGGTCGTCGCGCGTGTCCAGTCCGGGCCGAGCTTCTTGAATAGCTCTTCCGCCGCGTCGTGATCGGCCTTTGCCGTCAGCACTACGACGTTCGCTTCCTTCACCAGCGCATCCTGCTGATCATGTTTGATGATGAGGTCATCGCGTGATGCCGCAGCATCGGCGAGAGCTTTGACCGCGGTTTCCCGTTCCTTAACCTCGCCGCGCAGGCCGCGCGCGCCTTCCCATTCCCTGAGCCAAGCTTGGTTCTCAGCACAGTCTTCAAGCGCTGTTTGCGCTGTTGCCACCCGCTGCCTCGCCTTGGTGACTTTCGTATGGGCCTCGTCCCGCGATGCATAGACGGCGATCTCGGCCGAGATCCGCCGAAGTTCCTCGCCATCCAGGGTTTGGAGGTCTCGCAGTGCCCCAATTTGCGCGGACAGGGCCTCTCGTTCATCCCCGGACAAAAGCCTGTGCTCGCCGCGCCGCGTTTCGAGCGAGTCGAGCGAGCGCCGCGCCTCCGCATGGCGCTCGAAGACCTTCCGCGAGATCGCCCGATAGATCTCGGTGCCTGTCACCTTTTCGAGGATCGCAGCCCGGTCACCCGTCTTTGCAACGAGAAAGGCATCGAAATCGCCCTGCGCAAGGAGCACTGTCCGCCGAAACTCATCATATGTCAGACCGGTCAGCTCGACTATGCGCTCGTTCACGATGGAGATTTGCGTCGCGAGGACCTGCTTGTCCGACAGCCGCATCACGCTCCGCTCCACTGCCTGCAGCCTCCCATCCAGTCTTCCCCGCGCCCGGCGAGCCATCCATTCCGCCGCATAGTCCTCTCCGTCGACCGCCCGGAACACTACGCGTGCAAACCCGCTGGAAGCTCCACGGCGAAGTGCCATACGGGGATCGTTGGACTTCAGTTCTTGACCATCGACGTCCTCCACGCTTTCCCGAGTGCCAGCGCCCGAGAGGCGAGGACAGTCGCCATAGAGGGCCAGACACATCGCATCGAGAAGGCTCGATTTCCCTGCGCCGGTCTCTCCCGTAATGGCAAAGAGGCCGGCAGATGACAGAGGTCCTTCATTGAGTCGGATCGCAAAAGGCTCAGCGAGGCTCGCGATGTTTTCCCCGCTGATCGAAAGAATCTGCATGGCTCACAGGCTCCCCAGAATGTCGCGGAACCCCGCAAGGTGGCGATCGTCAGGAGCTATGCCGTGCCTACGGCTGAACGCTTGCACGAAGAGGTCCTCGGGTTGCGTGTCTTTGAGGGAGATTACTGGGGCTACCGAGGCGGCACTCTCTGGATCCGCATCCACGGCACGATGGATTCGAATGCCGGCTGGACGAACGGGCAGCGCGCGCAACAGCGCTTCGGCTTTGCCTATGATCACGGTAGGCGCGTCGGGCCCGGCCGCAAGTTCGACATAGACAAGGGGTTGCAGTCCTATGTCTGGGACAGCGACGACTTCCAAAAGCGCGGCTTCCAAGTCGTCGAGGTTCATCGTCCCTGACTTGGGCAATCGGAGGACCGGAGCCGGCCCGGGGATATCGCGATGGCGTGTCGTGATACTGCGTCCATCGATCTCAAGGATCGTGACGCCGTGACTGTGGGGTCTGCTGCCGGACGGTGCTAAATCCTACGCTAAGCCGATAAAACGCGCCTTCCGTGGTCCCTGAGGTTTCCGTTGGCATCGACGTAGCGATAGAGGGT
>NZ_JBGOSN010000099.1:0-4799 GCF_046335115.1 Paracoccus sp. P2
CCTCGTCCGACATCAGGTCTCGTGCCAAGCTGGTCTCCATCGCAGATACCAGCTTGAATCATGATCAGCGCGCCCCGGGAATCCCTTTTGTCAACACGGCCTAAGAGGAGGTGGTCACGCGATGGAAATCGACGAGGACAAGATCGACGACGCGGTTCTGGCGCTGCTCTATCTGACGCTTGGTCGCGATGGGCGGGCGTGGAAGGGACACGACTGGGGCGCGATGAACCGGCTCCACGAGAAGGGCATGATCGGCGATCCGGTCAACAAGGCGAAATCCGTCTGGCTGACCGACGAGGGGATCGCGCGTTCGGAACGGCTCTTTCGCGAGATGTTCGCTAAAGGAGAGGGGCGGCGGTCGTCTGGCGACGGGAGCGGGATTTCCGAATAAGCGGTCTGCTCCAGGAAGCACTCCTGCGGGGGCCGCATTGGCGACGCGATATCGATGCGCGTCGAGAATGCCTCTGACCCTGCCGATTCGTCAGGAGGGCAGTCCCATAGCATCCCGCATTTCCTGTTGGCTTATCGGTTGATCGCCTGTTGGAGTGTCGCAATCCTGGCGAGGATTTCGTCGAACGATGGCGGCGTCTGATCGAACATCATCGGCGCCATCGCCCGATAATCCGTGCGCAGGTCCTTGATCCGGGCGTCGTCCGGCATTAGCCGCAGCGTCCCCGGCCGAGCCGTCTCGTAGCTGGACCAACCCGAGCGAAAGAAGGTTGCCTTGTGCTTGGCCACCTGGGTCAACAGATCGACGTCGCTGGCGGCGGCCTGACCCTCGTCTGTATCGAGAAGCATGGCCAGGTCGTAATAGTGCCGCGAGAAATACTGCGGCGTTGGCGACTTGGCCGGACGATGTGCCTCCGCGTGGAGGGCCGTCGCCTTCTCCCAGAAGGTGCGCCGGGCTGACATGATGGTCACCCGGGTGTCGGGATCCTCGAAGAAGCCCGGATATTCGTCGGCCGCATAAGGACGGATGATCTTCTCCTCGGTGGGCCAAGGATCGCCCCGCGCGCCGAGTTCCAGCTTCACGCGCGGGGTGATGTAAGCCATGCCATCATATTCGGTGGCGGACAGCGCGGTGGGGTAGTGGAAGTTGACCGTCTGGGTGTCTGCGGCATCTATCTCCAGCGACCATTCTCCGTTGACCGGCTCTCCAAGCTGCTCGACGATTGCAGCGTGAAGCGCAGGGAGCAGTTTCTCCTTGATGTGGTGCTCGACGTCGCCAACCAATTCGTCGATAAGCCGGGCGGCCTGCTTTCGGCTGATGCCATCCTTCTCCGGATCGCGATCACCGCTATATCCGAGTTCGGTGCGGTCAAACGAAAGGTCGATGTCCTCGGAGAAGCGGCGGATGGCGCCGAACCCTTTGGACAGGGACGTGCCGCCTTTGAAGATCAAGGTGGCAGCGGCCCCCTTTGGTAGACTGAAGAGGCGTTTCAGGCTCCAGCAGACCCAGAAATCCTTTTCGATGATCGTGTCGGCAACACCGAGGCTGGCGCCTGTCTCTCCGAACAGGGCGGCGCGATCGCCGGCGGGAAGTCGGGCCACCTTATCCATCGATACCGGCTATCCCTGCGTCGGCGATCGAGACCAGCGTCGACCGCATCCAGGCTGGCGCGTGAACGGCTGTCGAGGCCAGGGTCTTTTTGTCGCTGGCCGAAAGCCGACGCGCGGCCATCTGCGCAACGTCGGCCGCGCCCGTAGGACCGACGTGACGAAGCGCCTGCACGACCATACCAGCCGCACTGCCGGGTGCGATCAGGTGCTTGGGCGAGGCGTGTCGAAGATCGACGACGCGCTTTCCCAGCACGACGCGCCGCGGTGGGCCATCGGTCAGATAGGTGCTCCGTGCCGGTACCTGCGTCGTGAGGCCGAGGGCGTTCGCGGCGCGAGCGCCTGAGATCTGAACCCGCGAGCCGGTTTCCCGCGCCAATGCTTGGGCGACATCGTCTGGCGTCGGCGAAAGGGGGCCGAGCTTCGGATGGACCTTGGGGAAGTCGTAAAGACCACGCGCAAGGCGGCGCAGCTTCCCGCTCTTGACAAGCCTGGAAAGCGCCTGATCGACCGCGGCCCGCGCCGCCAGGTCCAGGAAATCGCTGGGCGTGAAGACGCCGCCGCGCCCCATGGCCCGGGCGCGCTTCATGACCCGATCGGGAACCGATGTGCCAGTCGTTTTCATATGTCAGAAAATAGCATTGCTTTTTCTGACATTCAAGGGGTTGGGTGGCTCGATCACCTGCGCGTTAAGTCGCCTGGACCAAGGTATCGGACCTCGACGGTATCGCCAAGCCAACCGACACTCGCCAATGCCAAGCCCTGCCGACCCGTATTGAGCGGTTCTTTGAGCCGCCCCAGACGCGTAAAATCCGCCGCATAGACGAGCGTTTCGTCGCCTGCTTCAACGAAGCGCAGCGCCGTACCCACCGGCGGGCCGACATCATCCCATTCGACATCGAGTTCATGGGTTGTCGATGCCCAGGTCCGCCGACGTTCGGGTGCCAGGCTTTCGATGAACTGGAGCCAGAGCCCATGCGATGCCGTGGTCGGCCAATCGGGGTCGTTGCGCCCACTGGCGACGGCGTCGTCGCGTAACCAAGCACGCAATTCCGCCATTGTGGTGAAATCCGCCTGTGTCTGCAAAACCGCACTGATCGCGGCGAGGCGCGAGCTGAATCCGGCATGCATCAGCATGGCCGCCGAGACGTTGAGCGTGCCGGTCTCGACAGCGCCTACCGCCACCCCGAGCTCGACATCCTCCATCGAGAACCCGCCTTCGAGCACGTCGCCGTGCGCTAGCCCGCGGACGCGCACGGCCTCCATTGCCCAAGGCAATTTATAGACAAGCGTCTGCTCGACGAATTTCAACACTTCGTCTTCTCTGCCGGAAGCAAGAGGCGCGAGCGCGCGACCTTCCAGCCATGCCTTCAGGATCGCCGGCCAGTCGTCCGGCAGGTCGTCTGGGGCGAAAGGAGCTATCGCGAAGACCTTTTTGGCGAATGCCGTAACAGCGGCGATCGCTTCCTTCGCATCATCGAAGATAATGGCGCCATTGGCCCGGGCCAGAAGTTCGTTTAGTTCGGCGGCATTATCGTCGAGCGCTTCGCCGGTCGCGAGACCAACGCCGGCAAGGAAATAGCCACGACGCTGCGTGGCCGTCGTCCGGCCCCATATGAATTTCGCGCGCGCGACCAGCCCGGTCTTGAGCAACTGCTGGACAGCCGCCTTGCGGTGCTGAAGGCGCCGCGTCCATAGCGACGAGGTCAGCACGTCATCGAGCATCTCCTCGATCTGATCGTCCGGCACTTCCTGCTCGCCGAGCATGCTGAGTAGCGCCGTGTCGAGAGTCGTGAGATACCCCGACCAGCGCCCGCGCTCCTGCTCGTTCACATCGCTGCTTTCGGTGGGCAGTACCGGGAAGTCCCACGCGGTCACGCCGGCAAGATAGTCTAGGACGGTGGCCATCGACTTGGCTTTGGTCTTGCGGACAATCCGGCCCATCAACGAGAGCAACAGGCGCAACAGGCCGCTCTCCATTTCCTTGCCCTTGGCGCTTTCGACCATCTCCTTCCACTCGGCGCGGCGATTAGTGAGCCGGTCGAACATCGGCATGAGCACCAGGCCCTCGACATCGACATAGGCGCGACCGGCACGCCCGACGACGTTGCGGAATTCGGCAATGTCGATCAGCTCGCTGCCACGCTTGAGGCCATGGAAGATCAACGTCGTGGCCGAGAGGTTCAGCCCCTGCGCAAGCGTAGGTGACGACACCGTCACTCGCAGGATGCCATCGCGCAGCAAGCGCTCGACCTCCTTGCGATAGGGCGTGGGAAGCGCGCCATGATGGATCGCAACACCGAGGCGCAGGCACGCCAGAACCGGACTGTCGACGCCAAGCCACTCGGCCCCGATCGCGATCGCATTGTCCAGTACGGCCGGGGCGTGATCGAGCACCGGCACGATCGATCCGCGCTTGGCGAGGTCGACGATCGCTTTGGCGAAAGGCTCGACCGATCGACGTTGCGGACAGAAGATCAGCACGGAGTGCTGATCTGCGACCATCTCCCATGCCGTTGCGATGCACAGTTCGCGCTGATCGCACGGGAAGAAGCGCGTCTTGCGCCCCTTGGGCAGGCTGGCTGTCAGGAAGCGCGGCACGAACGGTTTCTCTGCGCCGACCGAGATTTCGAGCTTCGCGTGATCGCTACGCCATTCGACCTCGCCGTAGCGCAGGCGCGTTGGGCGCCAGTTCATCTTAATCAGTCCGTCGTCTTGATCGCCGGTCAGCCACGCCGTGAAATCCTGGAGCTGATCGCCATCGGGAAGGATGGCCGATAGACAGACGATGCGCCGGGTCTCGGCGTCGCTGCGCCGCAACAGGCGCTGGATTTGAACCTCATAGCGGACTTCACGCTCGGTCAATCCGATCATATGGCCTTCGTCGAGGACGACGAGGCCTACGGTGTCGAGCAGGTCAGGGTCGTTGCGAAGCGCGAAATCGAGCTTCTCGGGCGTGGCGACGATGATGTCGCTTTCCCGCAGGAAATCCTCATCGACATCGCTGACGCCGATCGCGCCATAGAGACTTGAGACCGTTTTTCCGAGCGGCTGGAAAGTACGCTGAAGCGTCACTTCGGTCTGCGCCGAGAGAGCGCGTAGCGGGGTCACGAACACGACGCGGCGACCGGCAGCGAGACAAGGGTCAGGATTCATAACCAATAAATGACGGTTGCCGCGAGCGCGATGGCCGAGAGGAAGACCTTCGGGCATCTGTCGTATCGGGTTGCCACGCGCCGCCA